>JANTGS010000130.1 GCA_024762795.1 Flavobacteriaceae bacterium
CAATATTAATTAAATCCTTACTTTTGTATAGTTTTATTCAAAAAATATAGATCAATGAATTTACACGAATATCAAGGAAAAAAAATATTAAATAGTTTTGGCGTAAGAATCCAGAGAGGAAAAGTAGCCAGTAACTATAAAGAAGCAGTTGAAGATGCTAAACTTTTATCTAAAGAAACCGGTACACAATGGTGGGTGGTTAAAGCTCAGATCCATGCCGGTGGTAGAGGTAAAGGCGGTGGTGTAAAACTTGCTAAGAGTATTGAAGATGTTGAAAAGTATTCAAAGGAGATCATCGGAATGATGCTTAAAACACCTCAAACTCCACCACAAGGTAAAAAAGTTAATCAGGTTCTTATCGCTGAGGATGTTTATTATCCTGGTGAAAGTGAACCGGAAGAATACTACATGTCAGTATTGATGAACAGAGCTACCGGTAGAAATATGGTAATGTATTCTACCGAAGGAGGTATGGATATCGAATCTGTTGCCGATAAGACTCCACATTTGATCTTTACTGAAGAAATTGATCCTGCTACAGGAATTTTACCTTTTCAGGCTCGTAAGATCGCCTTTAATTTAGGTCTTTCCGGGGCAGCCTTTAAGGATATGACCAAATTTGTAACAGCATTATACAAAGCTTATGTAGGTTCTGATGCTTCCCTGTTTGAGATCAATCCTGTGTTGAAAACCTCAGATAATAAGATCCTTGCTGTAGATGCTAAGGTGGTTTTAGATAACAATGCCTTGTATCGTCATAAAGATTATATGGAATTACGCGACCTTCGTGAAGAAAATCCTATTGAAGTTGAAGCTAATGCCGCCGGACTGAATTATGTTGATCTTGACGGAAATGTAGGTTGTATGGTAAATGGTGCAGGACTTGCCATGAGTACAATGGATCTGATCAAACAATCGGGCGGAGAGCCGGCCAACTTCCTTGATGTTGGAGGTACTGCTGATGCAGAAAGAGTAGAAACAGGTTTTAGAATTATTTTAAAAGATCCTAATGTAAAGGCTATTTTAGTGAATATTTTTGGAGGTATTGTTCGTTGCGACCGTGTTGCTCAGGGAATAGTTGACGCCTATAAAAATATGGGTGATGCAATCAAGATTCCTATCATTGTTAGATTACAGGGAACCAATGCCAAAGAAGCTAAAGAATTGATAGACAAGAGCGGATTGGATGTGATCTCAGTGGTTGAGTTTCAGGAAGCTGCTGATATGGTACAAAAAGTACTTTCTTAAAACAAAGAATTTATACAATTTAAAAAGGCCGCAGTTTTGCGGCCTTTTTTGTATCTGTAATTATTCGTTAATCTTTCTTAACCCAGTAAAAAAGATCTTAGTTCATCATAAGTAGTTATTATGGTGGATTTTTTGGTTTTGTGAACAACTGATTCGATCTGTGGAGGAAAATCAATTTTTTGTTCAATAACGGGTTCAACTACATCTAAAAACTTTACAGGATGGGCTGTTTCCAGAAAAACTCCCAAAGTCTCAGAATGTTCTTTACGATATTTTTTTAATCCGAGATATCCTACAGCTCCGTGAGGATCTGCAATATAATTCCTGATCTCATAAAGATATTTCATCGCCGTTCTGGTTTCCTCATCCGTAAATGAATAGGAGGAAAGATGCTTTTTAAGATTCTGAAAATCATTATAATAGATTTCCTGAATCCTGATAAAATTGCTCGGATCACCAACATCCATGGCGTTTGAGATAGTCTGGTAAGAAGGCACCGGTTTGTAATTTCCTGTTTCCATATAATCGGGAACTACACGGTTGATGTTGGTAGAAGCAATAAAATGAGAAACCGGCAAGCCTAATTGCTGAGCCATCATACCGGCACATATATTACCAAAATTACCGCTCGGAGTAGAAAAAACAAGTGGTTTTCCTTCTTTCTTCAGATGTTTATAAGTGAAAGCAAAATAAAACATCTGAGGCAGCCAGCGGGCTATATTAATTGAATTAGCCGAAGTAAGTTGAATATTATCAGTGATCTCTTTATCTAAAAAGGCATTTTTTACCATTGCCTGACAATCGTCAAAGGTTCCATTTACCTCAAGTGCCCTGATATTTTGCCCTAAAGTGGTTAGTTGTTTTTCCTGAACTTCACTCACTTTTCCACCGGGATATAAAATCACCACATTTACTCCCTTTACCCCCAAGAAACCACTGGCAACAGCGCCTCCGGTATCTCCTGATGTAGCTACAAGAACAGTAACTTCATGGCTGTTATTCTTGTTGAAATACGAGAGGCAACGTGCCATAAATCTCGCTCCTACATCTTTAAAAGCCATTGTAGGTCCATGATATAGTTCCAAGGCATAAACATCCTCCTCAACTTCAACCACAGGAAAATCGAAAGAAAGGGTGTCGGCAATGATCTCTTTCAACTTATTTTCAGGAATTTCATCTCCAACAAATTGTCTGATCAGAGCAAAGGCGATCTCGTTATTGGAAAGATCTTCGATATTCTTAAAAAAATCTTCAGGTAAAGGATTGATCTTTTCGGGAAAATACAAACCTTTATCGGGTGCAATTCCACGAACAACAGCTTCCTGAAAGCTTACTTTTGGTGATTTATGATTTAAACTGTAATAGTTCATTTTTCTACTGATTTGTTTTCTTACTCTAAATTAATTTAATTCCTTTTTTATTGATCTTACTGACGTAGATATGAAAAGGAATGTCTGCTTTTTTATAAACTTTTTTAATCTTATCTCTTAATTTTTCAGCTTGTTGAATACCTTTACAGAAAGAAAAAATAGAAGGACCTGACCCTGATATTCCACTTCCCAAAGCACCGTTGTCCTTAGCAGTTTTTACCACCTGATCAAAACCAGGGATCAATTGAGAACGATACGGTTCCACAATAAGATCGTGTAAAGAGCTGCCAAAAAGATCGTAATCTTCTGTATGCAAAGCATGAACCAAAGCTCCTACATTTGCCCATTGTTTAACAGCATCCTTTAAGTTGGCCTTTTCGGGTAAAATAGCTCTCGATTCAGAGGTTTTTATTTCTATCTGAGGATGTAAAATCGTTGCATAAAGATCATCCATTACCGGTAACTTTAATACTTTAAGTGGATCGTACCCCTTAACGAGTGTAAAGCCTCCTAAAAGGGCAGGAGCAACATTATCTGCAATGGGAAAGTCACTTACCAGCTCTTCTCCTTTTGAAGCAAACAAAATAAGTTCCTGTGCTGTAAAAGGTTCATTGAGTAGTTTGTTAATGCCAAATACAGCTCCGGCGGCACTGGCAGCGCTGCTACCTATTCCGCTTCCGGGTTTGATATTTTTATAAATTTCGATTTCGAAACCATAATCGATAGATTTGTTGTACTTTTCAAGCAGCGCCAATGCAGCTACTCCAGCAACATTCTTATGGGTTTCAAAGGGCAGATCATCTCCGGTGATCTTTGTGATCTGTACCCCTTTTTTATCAGTTTTTCTGATGATCATTTCATCGCCAATGGTATCGAGACAACAGCCCAGAGCGTCAAATCCGCAGGAAACATTGGCAATAGTACCGGGAGAAAATATTTTTATTTCTTTCATCTTTTTATAAAAATAATTATTTTAACGGTTTCCGGTTCTGATGATATCTCCAAATATTCCGGAGGCGGTCACTTCTGCTCCGGCACCGGCTCCTTTGATAATCAGAGGCTGATCAATATAACGCTCGGTATAAAAGAGAACGATATTGTCTTTTCCTTTCAGATTATAGAACGGATGATCTATTGGAATCAGTTGAAGTCCTACTTTGGCTTTTCCGTTCTTATATTCGGCTACATATTTTAACCTGCTGTTTTCTTTTTCTGCTTTTGATCTTAATTGCTCAAAGTGAGAGGTATTTTGTTTTAAACTTTTTATAAATTCATTTATGGAAGTGGTTTTTAAGGAAGATTCCGGTAGAAAGGATTCATTTTTAATATCCTTCAGTTCCATTTCCAGACCGCTTTCTCTTATAAGGATCAAAATTTTTCTCATTACATCCACACCACTCAGGTCAATTCTCGGATCAGGTTCGGTATAACCTTCGTTAGCTGCTTGTTTTACTACTTCATAGAAGGAATTCTCTTTATCAAAATTATTAAAGATAAAGTTCAGGCTTCCGGAAAGTACAGCCTGGATCTGATGAATTGTATCTCCTGAAGAGACCAGATTATTCAAGGTGTCTATGATTGGTAAACCCGCACCAACATTGGTTTCAAACAAGAAGGGCGCCCGGTATTTCCTCGACAGGTATTTCAGTTTCTTATATTTATCCATTTCTGAAGAACAGGCAATTTTGTTACAGGCAACAACCGCAACACTATCCTTTAAATATTTTGGATATTCTTCAGGGACTTTTTCATTGGCAGTATTATCAACAAAAACACTGTTACGCAAATTAAGCGATCTTACTTTTTGATAGAATTCTTCCAGATCGGCATCCATTCCACTTTCTGACAAAAATTCTTTCCAGTTGTTCAGATCGATCCCTTCTTCATCAAAAAGCATTTTTTTAGAATTGGAAAGTCCAGTCACTCTGATATCTAAATGCTGCTTCTGTAAAAGAAAATCCTGTTGTCTATTGATCTGATCTAGTAATTTTGCCCCCACATTTCCTACCCCCACAACAAACAAATTAAGCTGTTTGATATGATTTTCGAAAAAGGCCGCATGAAGTGAATTCAGTGCTTTTTTAATATTTTGTTTTGCAATAACCACGGAGATATTCTTCTCGGTAGAACCTTGAGCTATCGCTCTGATATTTACATTGTTACTTCCCAGTTCGCCAAACATTTTTCCGCTGATTCCCTGGTGAGATTTCATTTTTTCTCCTACAAGGGCAATGATAGCTAAATTCTTTTCAATGATCAAAGGTTCGATCTTATGCTGAAAGATCTCATATTCGAATTCTTTTTCAACTGCTTCTTTAGCCCTTTCTGTTTCAAATTCGCTAATGGCAAGACATATAGAATGTTCACTCGAAGCCTGGGTAATAAATTTTACGTTGATCTGTTTATCGGATAATGCTCCGAACAGACGTTTCGAAATTCCGGGAACCCCTACCATGCCGTTACCTTCCAACGTGAGCAGGGCAATATTTTCTATATGACTGATTCCTTTTACAGTGGAATCACTACTGCCGGTATCTTCTTTAATGAGTGTACCTGCATCATCGGGATTCATGGTATTTTTAATCAAAATTGGAATTTTTTCATCTAGAACAGGCTGGATAGTAGGGGGGTAGATCACTTTTGCCCCAAAATGACTAAGCTCCATAGCTTCCTGATAAGAAATACTTTTAATGGGTTTTGCCTGCTTAACAATTTTTGGATTGGCAGTGTACATTCCACTTACATCAGTCCATATTTCCAGTACTTCAGCACTAACGGCACCAGCAAGAATAGCAGCGGTAAAATCAGAACCACCCCGGCCCAAAGTGGTGATCTCTCCGGCTTTATCAGATGCGATAAACCCCGGCAAAACGGTAATATGGTGCTGATCCTTTAAAAAATAATAACTTATATTTTTATAGGTTTCATCATAATTCACTTCAGCATTTTCATATTGGCTGTCGGTTTTGATCAGTTCTCTACTATCTTTAAGAACAGCATCTAATCCGTTGACCTGCATCGCTTCAGATAAAATATATGATAGAAGGATCTCACCGGTGCCAAGGATTTTAGCCGAGGTCTTTTCGGAAAGGTCATTGAGTAAAAA
>JANTGS010000131.1 GCA_024762795.1 Flavobacteriaceae bacterium
AGGAGAATAAGAAATCAAAGGTGATTTACTGGCCCTGGTTATCTGTAGCTGCAGCGATCCTAATAATTTTTGGAATTTGGTATGGTAAAAATCTTAACCCGAATAAAGGTCTTGAACTGGCAGATGTTTCTCCTAAAATGGAGGAAACCCAGAGCTTTTTTATGCAAACCATTCATAAAGAGATCAAGACCATTGAAAAGAATAAGAATCCCGAAAATCAAAAGATCATTGATGATGCTTTTGCCCAGCTTAAGATCCTTGAAAAAGATTATAAAAAGCTCACCTTAGAACTTAAAGAGAGTAGCGAAGATAAGAGGGTGATCTTTGCCATGATCACGAATTTTCAGAAACGTATTGAGATCCTTCAGAATTTGATGGAGAAGCTGGAGGATATCGAAAGAATAAAAGAACAAAAACAACAATTATTATAAAAAAACAACAATATGAAACTTTATTACAAAACAATACTATTTGCTTTTTTATTAGGATTACCAATGCTTATTACAGCCTCTGAAAATCCTAAAAAATTAAAGTATGAGAAAAGCAAGACTCTAAAAAAAGAGTTTTCTGTCAGCGCGGATGCCCTGGTCAATATCAACAGTAAATACGGTAATGTAGATGTAGTTACCTGGGATGAGAACCGTGTGGTAATTGATGTAAAGATTACGGTAAGCGGGAACAGTGAGAGTAAAGTACTGGAAAGACTAAGAAATATTAATGTGGAATTTAACGGTAGCAGTAGCGGTGTATATGCACGCACTGTGATCCATAAAGTTTCTAACGGATGGTTTGGCGGTAATTCCAATACCAATCTGCAGATCGATTATAAAGTAAAAATGCCGGTGACCAATAAGGCTGATCTTACTAATGATTACGGTACTATTTCTTTAAATGAATTACGAGGCAGGGCAAAGATCAACTGTGATTACGGAAAAGTAATAATTGGAAGTCTGTTTCATGAAGATAATCAGATTGATATGGATTATACCAACAATTCAGTAATTGAATTTATTAACACGGGTGAGATCAATGCGGATTATTCCGGTTTAACTGTGGAAAAAGCAAAGAGAATTGACCTGGAAGCTGATTATTCAGATACTGTATTTGAAAATGTTGAAGCACTGAATTTTAACTGTGATTATGGTAAATTAGAGGTAGGCAGGGCCAATAGCGTGGAAGGGGATGGTGATTATCTGACTATGCGTTATGGTTCGATTTATAAAAAACTTAGGCTTGTAGCCGATTATGGAAGTATAAAAGTGAGTAAGGTGATGAAAGGTTTTGAATCTGTTAAGATCAATACAGATTATACCGGAGTTAAGATTGGAATAGATCCCGAAGCATCATTCAATTTTGATATTACTCTGAGTTATGGAGGTTTTTCTGATGATATTGATAATATTAATTTCAGAAAGAAAGTAGTGAAAAATACCTCAAAGTATTATGAAGGCTATGTGAAAGATCAGAATTCAAATGGAAACATCACTATCGATTCCGATTATGGAAGTATAAAATGGTATAATTTTTAAAAACTAAAAATTCAGATCAATGAAAATTCAAATTAAAATAAGCCTTTTGTTGGTGTTGGTGATCTTTTCAGTAACACTCCAGGCGCAATACAGAAGAGTAAAAGGAAATGGTAACGTGATAGAAATTACCCGAAATGTAAGCAATTTTGACAAGATCTATGTGTCGGGTTCATTCGATGTAAATCTGGTTAACGGTAAAGAGGGACTGATCAACATCAAAGCAGAAGAAAATCTGGTAGGACTGATAGAAACCAAGGTTGAAGGTGGTACCCTAAAGATCAAATGGAGAAAAAATACCAGCGTTTCAACCCGTAGAAATATTTATATAACTGTTTCAATTCGTGATATTGATGAAATAAAACTTACCGGTGCCAGTGACATAACTTCCGGTATGGTAATTAAAGGAGATCAGTTTAGAGTAGGGGTGTCCGGTTCGGGAAATATTGATATTAAGATTGATACTGGATCACTAACAGCTGTAGTATCCGGTTCAGGAGATCTTGATCTGGAAGGTAAATCAGATTTCTTTAAAGCATCGGTTTCAGGATCCGGAGATATTGATGCCAGAGACCTTATTTCTAAAAAAGTAGATGCCAGGGTTACCGGTTCAGGAGGAATGAATATTAATGTTAAAGAAAAATTAACTGCCAGAGTTTCAGGTTCAGGAGATATCAAATACAAAGGAAATCCCGCTCTGGAAGATATAAATGTAAGCGGTTCAGGTGAGGTGAGCTCTTATTGATCTGTTTAAACTTTGCCAAAAGCAGTTTTTGTTCAAAATTATACGATACGGAAGAGGAAAAGCAAAGCTGTTATACATTGGTCATTTTGTTTATTTTCTGATCTGATAAGTTGAGAATATAGAAACCTGTCAATATAAAAACATTTTATTTAAAAGTATAAGGTTTAGGTATACCACTTAAGCCTTTTCTTTTTTATCTCCCGATTCTTTTTCTATATGAGTTACGCCATAGCGTTCAGCTCTGGATTCCCACATTTTTCGAGCTAAGACTTGCAGATTTTCATGACTGTCACTTTCATCTATAATTTCTAAACCGAGTAAAGTTTCAATAATATCTTCTTGAGTTACAAGGCCGCTTACGGATCCAAATTCATCAACTACCAAAGCAATATGTTCGTGTTGATCGATTAATATTTTTAGGACTTCAGGAATGGGTTGATCTCTTTTAGTTACAATAATTTCCCGTTGAAGTGTTTTTAATGAGTCGCCTCCTTTTCCTTTAATGATGGCATCTAACAGATCATCTTTTAAAAAATAACCTCTTATATCATCTGTAGAATCTTGATAAAGAGGGATTCTTGAAAATTTTAATTTTGGATTTTTATCATAAAAAGCCTGAATTGCAGATTTATATGAAGCTATTTTCATAACAGTCCTTGGAGTCATTATATTTTTGACCAAGATCTTTTTAAAACTGATTAAGTTTTTTATTACCGTACTTTCGGATTCCTGAAAAACACCTTCTTCCTGAGCAATATCTGCCATAGCATGAAAATCTTCTCTGCTGACGTTGGTATCATGAGGGTTTTTACCAACAACTTTGGTAGCAAGCTCTAATAGCCACAGAATACCGGTATATTTTAAAGGAAACATTAAGATTGTTATTGCTTTTGTAGAAAAATTGGCTAATTGTTTCCAATAGCTTGCTCCAATAGATTTGGGTATAATCTCTGACAAGATTAAAATTAGAAGAGTCATTACTGCAGAGACAACACCTACTGCATTATTTCCGGATCCAAATGTTTTTTCTGCCTGAACTCCAACTAATATTGCACCTACAGTATGTGCAATGGTATTTATAGTTAATATTGAGATTAAAGGTTTATTAACATCTTTTTTTAATTCTTCTAAAGTTGTGGCATAAGATTTACCCTCATTTTTTTTTACAGCAATAAAAGTAGGGGTAACGCTTAAAAGAACAGCCTCAAGTATAGAACATAAAAATGAAAATCCAATAGAAAGAGCAGCATATAGAATTAATAATGTCATTGTGTTTTTTTTAGCTGGATGAATTGATTGTTGTTAAAGTAAATGATATCATTTATGTAGATTGTTTACATGCAAATCATTACATGAATAAAAACAAACTCTAACGCAGAGTTGAAGATACAGAATTTTATGAATATGCAGGGAGATTTTGTTTAGAAATTTCTATATTTCTTTGTAATCTCAAAGATATGATCCATGATCTGCTTATCGGCCTCAGTAAAATCTTCATTTTTTCTGTGGATTACCCTTTCAGCGGTATCTTTGGCCTTATTGAGCTGATAAGTTGAAAATCCTGCAGCACCGCCCCATGAGAATGAAGGAATAAAATTCCTCGGAAAATTACTGCCATAGATATTTGAACTCACTCCTACAACAGTTCCGGTATTGAACATCGTATTGATGGCACTTTTTGAATGATCTCCCATAACAAGGCCACAAAACTGCAAGCCTGTTTTTACAAAACCTTCCTTTTCGTAGTTCCACAGCTTCACTTCGGCATAGGTGTTTTTTAAATTTGAATTGTTGGTGTCGGCACCCAGATTACACCATTCGCCAATCACTGCATTCCCCAGATAACCTTCATGTCCTTTACTGCAATAACCTGACATGATCACATTATTTACTTCTCCTCCAATCTTGCTTTTGGGGCCTACCGTGGTAGGACCATAAACTTTACTTCCCATCTTGACCACACCATATTCCAAAATAGCAAAGGGGCCACGGATCATACTTCCTTCCATGATTTGAGTATCTTTTCCCAAATAGATCGGTCCTTTACTTGCATTTAAAACGCCGATCTCGATTTCTACATTTTCTTCCAAAAAGATATTTTCTTTATGGATACAGTGAACTGAATCAGGGATTGGAGCAGAGGTTCTGCCCTCGGTAATCATCTTAAAATCAGCTTCGAGTGCTTCTCCATTAAAACGAAAGATATCCCATGTATTTTTTAATTGGATGATCTCTTTATTAAATTCGATGATCTTATAATCATTAAAATCAATTTCCTCCTGATCTTCTGTTGTATAAAAAGCGATGATCTCTTCTCCTTTAAAAACCGCTTCATTTTTTTTCAGATCTTTAATAACAGAAACTAAAGACTGATTGGGTATAAAAGAGGCATTGATCAGGATATTCTCTTCCATTTCCACCATGGGAAACTTTTCCGAGAGATAATCTTCTGTAATTGTAGTGGTTGTAAAATTGAGATACTTTTCCCACTTTTCACGAATAGTGAGTATGCCGATACGCAGCTCGGCCACAGGTTTGGTGTAAGTTAGGGGTAAAAGTCCGGCACGAGAACTGCCGTCAAATAAAATATAGTTCATTTTTTATTTAAGTTTTGACAAATATATTATTATTAACGAACAGGTTCCTAAAAATGTTTTATCTTTCTTCAAATATTAGTTGTTTTTTCGAGTTATAGTTAAAGATTATATCATTAAATCTGATGGTCATGAAGAATTGTTCTCCTCACATTTCTTTGTTAATTTTATTGTTAATTAATATACCGGGTTCTTTTGCTCAAAATATTACTTATGATAGTTCAGAATCGGTTTTTACAGTTTTAAAACCTCTGGATCTGAATATAGAACCTCTTCAATATAAAAATATCCCTAAAGAGTTTCCATCACACCTTTATCAAACTCAATTTTCTAAAGATTATATTTTCAATTATCTCACGTATGATCCGGTAAGAGATCCTAAGCGTCTGGGGTACAATACCGGGTTGGTCTTTGGTGCTGCATTAATCGAATTTGCTGTTTTATGGAATTTACCTGAGGAGGTGAGTAACTGGAGTAAGGATGAGATTTTTAATAAGAAAAGAATTCATGAAATTGGTCTGACAGGTATATGGGAAGAGAATATACAGGCGGGACCGGTTTGGGATGATGATGGATTCTTTTTTAACTGGATCGCTCATCCCTGGGCAGGTGGAGTTTATTATATGGCAGCCCGTGGAAGTGGTTTTAAAAGGTGGGAGTCTTTTACGTATTCGTTTATTATGTCAACTTTTTTCTGGGAATTTGGTGTTGAAGCTGTGGCAGAGATCCCTTCCTGGCAGGATATAATCATTACTCCGGTTATTGGTTCTCTGGTTGGAGAGCAGTTCTTTAAATGGAAAGGTAGGATTATACAGAATGAAAAAAAAGTACTTACTTCAAGGGTTCTGGGTTTT
>JANTGS010000132.1 GCA_024762795.1 Flavobacteriaceae bacterium
TACCAGTTACTCAGATTTTCAGAAACAAAATACTGAATTTCCCTTGCCGCTTTTGTAGGCTCATAGTCTTCATAATAACCCCCAACTCTTTCAATAAGCGTGTTCAGTTCCGAAAGGATCCATCGATCGATCTCAGGTCTTTTCTCGGCTTCAATTTCCGCTTCTGAATAGTTAAATCCATCCAGATTGGCATAAAGCGAAAAGAATGAATAAGTATTGTATAAAGTACCAAAGAATTTTCTTCTTACCTCATTTACACCTTCAAGATCAAACTTTAGATTATCCCATGGATTTGCATTTGAGATCATATACCAGCGGGTTGCATCCGGACCGTAATTCTGCATGGTTTTAAACGGATCTACAGCATTACCTAAACGCTTCGACATTTTTTTACCATTTTTATCAAGAACCAATCCGTTGGAAATCACGTTTTTATAGGCTACCGAATCAAAAATAATAGTTCCTATAGCATGTAAAGTATAGAACCAGCCTCTTGTCTGATCTACTCCTTCTGCAATAAAATCGGCGGGAAAAAAAGTGTGCTCATCTATTTTATCCTGATTTTCAAATGGATAATGCCATTGTGCATAAGGCATTGCACCGGAATCGAACCACACATCGATCAGATCTGATTCTCTGTGCATCGGCTTTCCGGAGGGAGAGACCAACACAATTTGATCAACCACATTTTTATGAAGATCAATCTTATCATAATTCTCTTCGCTCATATCTCCTTCTATAAACTCTGCAAAGAGATTCTCTTTCATAAAGCCCTTTTCAACCGACTTTTGCATTTCCTTTTTCAGTTCTTCAACAGAACCCATAATTATTTCTTCCAAACCGTCTTCTGTTCTCCATATCGGAAGTGGGGTTCCCCAGAAACGTGAACGGGACAAATTCCAGTCATTTGCGTTTTGCAGCCAGTTACCAAATCTGCCTTCACCCGTCGATTTAGGTTTCCAGTTGATGGTTTCATTCAGATCATACATTCTATCTTTGATCTTACTTACTTTGATAAACCATGAATCCAGCGGATAGTACAGAATTGGTTTATCCGTACGCCAGCAATTAGGATAACTATGCTTATATCTTTCAACCTTAAAGGCTTTGTTTTCTTCTTTTAATTTTATGGCCAATTCAACATCGACCGATCTTTCCGGAATTTTCCCTTCTTCATAATACTCATTCTTTACATATTTACCGGCATGTTCTCCCATATGTCTTGTAAATCTTCCCTGAAGATCTACCAAGGGCTGAGGATTGTTGTTCTCATCCAAAACCAGCATTGGTGGTATTTCGGGTTTAACTTGTTTGGCTACCATGGCATCATCTGCACCAAAAGTAGGCGCTGTATGTACAATACCTGTACCATCTTCAGTAGTTACAAAATCACCTGCAATTACTCTAAATGCATTTTCAGGATGCTCATAAGGAAGGGCATAAGGCAATAATTGTTCGTATCTTACTTCCAGAAGATCTTTTCCTTTAAAAGTATCCAATACCAGATAAGGGATCTTTTTGTCATTTTCTTTATAGGCTGATAATTCTTCTTCTGATTCAACTTTAAAGAATTTTTTATCAAACTGATAACTGATCAACGGTGTTGCCAGAATAACGGTAACCGGTTCAAAGGTGTATTGATTAAAGGTTTTTACAACGGAATAATCTATTTTTTTACCAACTGTCAACGCTGTATTAGACGGAAGAGTCCAGGGTGTTGTTGTCCACGCCAGTAAATAAAGATTATCTGCATATCTTTTCAAGAAATCAGGTAAGGAATCTTTAATTGCTTTAAATTGTGCAACAATAGTAGTATCGGTAATATCCTGATAGGTTCCCGGTTGATTCAACTCATGAGAACTTAAGCCAGTTCCTGCTTTTGGCGAATAAGGTTGAATGGTATATCCCTTATATAGCAAACCTTTTAAATACATCTGCTTTAATAGCCACCATAAGGTTTCCATGTATTTTGGTTTATAGGTAATGTACGGATCATTCATATCCACCCAATATCCCATTTTATGAGTTAGGTCTTCCCATACATCACTATACCGCATTACAGCTTTTTTACAGGCCTTGTTATAATCTTCAATACTAATGGTTTTACCAATATCCTCTTTTGTAATTCCAAGTTCTTTCTCTACTCCAAGCTCTATGGGCAGTCCGTGGGTATCCCATCCTGCCTTTCTTTTTACTTGAAACCCCTGAGAGGTCTTATAACGGCAAAAAATATCTTTTATAGTTCTGGCCATGACATGGTGAATTCCGGGTAATCCGTTTGCAGAAGGCGGGCCTTCATAAAAAACGAAGGATTCATGTCCTTCTCTGGAACTGATACTCTTTTCAAAAATATGCTCCTCCTCCCAAAATTTCAGGATCTCATCGGCAACATTGGTAAGATCGAGTGTTTTATACTCTCTAAAAACTTTATCCATCACATTAGTAGATTTTTATAAGTTTGCAAAAGTACGGATTTTCTGCATTTTTTAAATGCTTTCCATAAAAAAAGCACCTTATTCTCCATAAGATGCTTTAAATAACGTTTTCTTTAAAAATTAACTACTTTGCAATGATTACAAATTCTGTTCTTCTGTTTTCTGCGTGCTCAGCTTCTGTACATCTTACTCCTTTCTTACAATGATTTAACAATTGTGTTGAACCGTAACCTTTCCCGGTAATCTTTTTTGGATTTGCACCAAGTGAAATCAGATAATTTACAGTCTCTGTTGCGCGTCTTTGAGTTAATCTTAAATTATAGGTTTCGCCTCCGCGTGAATCGGTATGTGCACCAAATTCGATAACCATATTCGGATATTTTTTCATCAATCTTACCACTTTAGCCAGTTCGTCTTTAGACTCATCCCTTATATTTGCTTCATTCAACTCAAATTGAATTGGACGTATATTCAGCATTTCCTTACCATGCAAAACAATAAATTCTTTTTCAACCAGTTCGAGTGTGATCTGGTTTTCATAACCATTTTTATGACTGGTTTCCAAAGCCTGATCAAAATCAAAGTATCCAAATTTACTTGCTACGATCTTGTAATTACTTCCACATTCCAATGGAAATTTAAATTTACCATCATTTAAAGTTTCTATCCTCCTGATCTTTTCTCCATTTTCATCGTATAGTGTTGCAAAAGAATTGGGTATAGGCTCTTTTGTGATCTTATCAACTATAACCCCGGTTACAATCTGATCACAGATAGGGTTAACTGTTTCCTGCTTAAAATAATATATATCATCATCTCCTTTCCCTCCATATCGGTTAGAAGAAAAATATCCCTGTTGCGTTTCATTATTAATGATAAAAGAGATGTCATCTCCCTTGCTGTTCATGGGTTTACCAAGATTTATAGGGGTTGATATAGTACCATCCAGTTTGGTCATATAAATATCAAATCCTCCCATTCCACCCGGACGATTTGATGAAAAATACAATACATTTCCATCTATATAAGGTGTGTATTCTTTGTATTTAGAATTTACCGTTGGACCTAGGTTCTTTGGTGTTCCATAATGATCATGATTAACCGAAACCACATATAAATCGGTATCTCCGAAACCACCCGGCATATTTGAGGTAAAATAGAGTTTCGATCCGTCTTTATTCAATACAGGATGACCTGTATCATAATTATCACTGTTAAAGGGAAGTGTTTTAAAATTAGTCCAGTGCCCCTGTTTATTAATCGATGCACGGAAAATTTTGATCGAACCTGATTTGAGTTTCCCTTCCATATAATTATTAGAGGTAAAATACACCTCTGACAGGTCGGGAGAAAAAGTCACCAATGCATCGTGATATTTTGAGTTTACCGCTCGCGAAAAGGGTTTAACATGATCTATTTCCCCATCCGGCTGAACTTCTCCTATGAAAAGATCAAGAAAAGGTTGATCATTACCCGCCCATTTATTTTTGGAAAGACCATCACCTCTTGAAGAAGAAAACACAATCTTATTCTTTCCATAGAAAGTGGTTCCAAAATCACTGTTCTTCGAATTTGATTTTAAATTTTTAACACTGTAACTCGGCGCCGTTAATTGTGCAGAACCGGGAATAAGATGCATAAAAATTAAAAAGGTTACTATAAACTTTTTCATATTGTTTTTTTATTTGACAGAAGATCTATCTATAAACCATCTTAAAAGAGCTTTCGTTAAGGAAAGCTCTTTTAGAATCCATTTACATTTTTATAATAACAAATTCTGTTCGTCGGTTTTTAGCATGTTCAGCTTCAGTACATTTTACGCCATCTGAACACTGGTTGATGAGTTGAGATTCACCATATCCTTTACCTGTGATCCTGGTAGGATCAATACCTTTATTTACAATATAGTTTACGGTAGATTTTGCTCTTCTGTCAGACAACCATAAATTATAACCCTCAATACCTCTTGAATCGGTGTGTGAACCGGATTCTATGATCATATTTGGATATCTGTTCATCAGATCCACTACCTTGTCAAGTTCATGTTTAGCCTCTTTTGTCAAATAAGACGAATTCAGCTCAAAGTAGATAGGATCAATATTAACTACATAGGTACTTGGTCTAACTTTTACGATCTCTTCCGGAAGTTCATTCGGCAAACCTTCAGGAGTTAGTTCATTTTCAACAATTTCGCCAGTACCCAGCAAAACAGTAAGATTGGTAACTTTTCCGGCTTCGTTTGAGGTTGTAAATGTTTTAGACTGCGGATTATATCCTGATTTTTCTCCAACAAGGGTATAGGGGGTTTCACAAAGCACATGTAATTCGAATGTACCATCATTATTTACATTCAGATTCTCAATGGCATTTCCTTCAGCATCTTTTAAAATGATATTGGCATCATTTATAACCATATTGGTATTTTTATCTCTAACTATACCCGTAATCATTTGAGCACATTTGAATTCAACCGGTTTGCTCTCTATAAATGAATAAATATCATCATCTCCTTTACCACCGGAACGGTTTGAAGAGAAAAATCCTGTTCTTGTATTTGGATTTATAATAAATGCAAAATCATCCGCATTAGAATTTATAGGCTGGTCGAGTAGAACAGGTTCAAAAACAGAACCATCAGTTTTGGAAGCATAAACATCCAGTTTTCCAAATCCACCCGGCCTGTCGGACGAAAAATAAATTACATCCCCGTCTATATAAGGTGAAAACTCTCTTGATGAAGAATTGATCTTATCCCCCAGATTAACAGGTTCTCCATAACCGCCTTCCTCAATAGAAACTTTATAAATATCGGTTTTACCTAAGGAACCGGGCATATCGGAAATAAAATAAAGAGTTCTTTCATCAGGGCTCAGGGTAGGATGCCCTACAGAATAAGAAACATTGTTAAAAGGCATTGGAATGATATTCACCCATTCCCCGTTTTCATTAACAGTTGCTTTGAACATGGCAAGATTATTCCATTGATTTTTATCTTTAGCCAGTTTTTTATTGTAGTAATTATTTCGGGTAAAATAAACTGTTTTTCGGTCTTTTGAAAAAGTAGCATCGGCTTCGTGATATTTTGTATTAACATCACCTTTCAGACTTTGAACATTATATAGCTCACCATTATCGGTAATATTGGCAGAATAAAGTTCTAAGAACCGCTGCCCGTTTTCTTCCCAAACTTCATTAACCAGAGAAACTCCTTTTTTAGGAGAAGCAAAAACAACCATCTTTTCACCATAGAAAGAAGCCCCAAAATCGGAGTTTTCTGTATTTTC
>JANTGS010000133.1 GCA_024762795.1 Flavobacteriaceae bacterium
TTATCGACAAATCCTTCATTATATTCATACAATTGCTCCGTTTTATAATTAGATAATTTCAGATCATTAACACCATTTAAAGTATTTAACAATACAGTTTCGGGAACATTTTCCTGAGCAAAAATAGAAGTACCGAAAAACGGACTTAGCACCACTGCCAGAATAATTACAAGTTTTTTCATTTTCTTTTGATTTAATTATTATTTAACTTCCTTTATCTTAAAATTTACGGTATTAAAATCTTTCCAACCTATATCTTAACTCCTTGCTATCGCATATACCACATTTTACCAATACTTTACAAATATATATGATTAATATCAATTACCAACTAAGGCGAAATTAAATGCAGATCATTAGATCGTAACAAAAGATAACGATTATTTCGGAAAAAACTACTAGATCTTACAAGCCGTAAAAAAAGCATTTTCAATCGCATTTTGCGCCTTGCCAACTTTATAAGCATCCCCAATGGTATAAACAGGTTTATCAAATTGAATCGTTTCAAATGGATTATAGGTTTTCATTCCGGTGGAAAGAATAATGTGATCTATATTTTCTATAATCTGTTTAAAATCTTCCCCTTCAATATAAACCTTACGCCCTTCAATTTTCTTTACTTTTGTATTGACAAATATGTTTATATTTTCATTCTTAAATGAATTAAGGGTTAATTTCCGCTCTATCATTTCCATATCTCGGGCTACTTCTGATAGCATTTCAACCATATAAACGGTGTTTCCTTTTGATAGTAATTTATTGGCCACTTCCGTACCGATCAATCCACCACCAATGATCAGTATTCGTTTATCTTCAGGAATATTTTGATCTTCGAGGATCTCTGCCCAGAAATACTCTTTTAATCCCTCAATTGGGGCTATAGAAGGTTTTGAACCGGTTGCAACAATAATCTCATCATAACCGGTAAGATCTTCGGATTTGACTTCCTTAAAAACAACCTCAATTTTATTATCGGTAATTTCTTTTTTTAAATAATCAATAATTCTTATCAGCGACTGCTTATGGGGTGGTAAATAGGCCAGATTAAATTGTCCGCCGAGTTTATCTTTTTCAAACAAAGTAACCTGATGACCTCTTTTTTTAAGCGTGACAGCCGCAGTCATACCGGATAAGCCCCCTCCTATTACAGCAATTTCTTTTGGATTTTTTGTTTTCTCCAGAATAAAATCTTCTTTACCTACCAGAGGATTTACAGTACAACCCAGACCTTTTCCGCTTTTAACACCTCCAAGGCATCCTTCACTGCAGGCAAGACACGGACGCACATTCTCTTTTACTTTTCCCAAATATTTTCCTACAAAATCAGGATCGGCCACTAAGGGACGACCTACAGCCATATAGCTTTCTTTCTCTCGATCTTTTATAGAATCAATATCTTTAAATTCATTGATCTGCCCAACATAAATCACAGGAATATCTATAACCTCCCTTATTTTATCTGCCAATTGCCAGGTTTTTCCCTTGGGCACAAACATATGCTGAAAGAACCAGGGAGGTGTTGAGCAAACCGTTCCAGCCGAAACATGAATGGCACTTACCCCTTTTTCTTCAAGAATTTTAGAAAACCTCAGCATTTCATCGATCTTAATTCCGTTGGGAGTCATCTCATCACCACTGATTCGTGCTATGACCGGAAGATCAACCTTTTCTTTTACAGTATCTAAGACTTCAAGTGGAAACCTGGTCCTGTTTTCAAAAGATCCACCATACGCATCTTCTCTGTTATTGACAGCTTTTGAGATAAATTGAGCAAACAAATATCCATGACCAAATTGCAATTCGATATAATCAAAATCTGCTTTTTTTGCTCTTATGGCCGACTCTACAAAAAGATCTTTAATTTTTTGCATCTCCACGGCATCCATAGATTCCGGTTTAGCTCCTCCGTTTTCACAGGCATTTTCCGTTGAGGAAACAAAATAATTTCCTGGTATTTTTGGATTGGCCATTCTACCGGGATGGTTTAAATGTGCAATAGCCTTTGCCCCACCCTGGTGAATAACCCCGGTGAGTTGTTTTAAACCGGTTAGTTTATCATCATTATCTATGCCTATCTGGGTGGGCAATTCTCTTAAGCCTTTATCAAGATATAAGGGCTCGGGAGTAATTGCTCCAATATATTTGCTCCTGGCCTTGTAAAAGTTAAGATGCTTTTGAGTTACAAAACCTTCTTTGGTGCCATATCCTGTTTTAACAGGAGCCATGATAAATTTATTTCTTAAGTTTTCCATATTCTATTTGTTTTTTATCTGATAAAAAATTCCTCGTTTTAACTGAACGGTCTCTATTTTATTTTCACTTTCTAAAACATCAAGATATTTGTTGATCTCATTCACATGTATTCCTAAGATTTTCGACAGATCCTCCAAGGTGCAAGGCCGTCTTGAAATAGTCTCTAAAATGGCTGTTTCTGCATCTTTTCGGTAGGATTGAATATCTTTTCTTTCGGCCGCTGCCGATATGATCTCAGCATGATCCAGTTTCCAGAGATCAAGAACACTTTGCAGTTCCTCTCCTGTGGCTCCACGAAGTCCTTCTTTTGTACCGGGCCGGTCTAAAGTATTGAGCTGTACGGAATCCGGAGCAATCTTTAAGATCACCTTTTTTAAAGCTATTATTTCTCTTTCATCATCATTATAATCCGGTAAAAGAAAAACTTCCAGCCAGATCTTTCCTTTAAAATCTTTACGGAAAGTGATCAGTCCTTGTATATAATCTTCAATTGTTAATTGCTTTGGCGGACGATTGATCTTTCTGAATACACCATCGGTAGCTGCATCTAAAGAAGGCAGCACAACATCAGCCTTCATCAGGTCTTTTCTTACTTCTTCTTTAAAAAGTAAAGTGCCATTGGTAAGTACAGCAACAGGAATGGATGGCTTGTTTTCTTTTAAAAATTGTATGATCTCTCCAATATAAATGTTTAGTGTGGGTTCTCCATAACCGGAAAAAGTAACATAATCGGGATTGGGATTATTTTTAAAATAATGTTCCAGTTCCCGGGTTACTTCTTCAAAACTGATGTATTCTTTCCTTTCAAGAGTTAGAGTGGTCGTCTTCCCTACTTCACAGTAAATGCAATTAAGCGAACAAACCTTTTTAGGCACCAGATCAACTCCTAAAGACATTCCTAATCGCCTGGAAGGAACAGGTCCAAATAAATGTTTGTACATTTTATTTTATCCTATTTTGTTAAGTTAAAATTACAACAATTTTTGAATATTATGGAAGATTTAAAAGAAATGATTTTAAATCTTATGTAAATCATCTAATTCATTTTTTTTAACTAAATTTGAAAACAGACCAAGTGGTTTGGAATTGTAATAATAAAGAATCTGATAAAGAAACTAACATGAAGAATACTATAAAAAAACAAAGGGATTTCTTTAATTCTAATGCGACAAAAGATATTAATTTCAGAAAGGAACAATTAAAAAAGCTTAAGAAATTACTAAAGGATCATGAAAATGAGCTCGATGAGGCTATTTTTAGGGATTTTAAAAAATCTTCCTTTGACAATTACGTAAGTGAACTTTCAATTCTTTATCACGATATTGACGAAGCCATTAAAAATGTAAAAAGCTGGGCAAAAAGAAAATCTGTAAAAACAAACCTTCTCAATATGCCGGCCAGCAGCTATATCATTCCTGAGCCTCTGGGAGTAACTCTGGTAATAGGTGCCTGGAATTATCCCTATCAGTTATCTCTGGCTCCTGCAATTGCCTCAATAGCAGCCGGTAATACAGTTATTTTAAAACCCAGCGAATTGCCTGTAAATACCAGCAACATCATGGCCAAATTAATCAATGAGAATTTTGACCCTGAATTTTTAAAAGTGATCGAAGGCGGGGTGAGTGAAACACAGGAACTTCTAAGTCAGAAATTTGACAAGATCTTCTTTACAGGAAGCAGTTATGTGGGAAAGATCGTTTATCAGGCAGCTGCAAAACATTTAACTCCGGTTACTCTGGAACTTGGCGGTAAGAGTCCGGCATTCTTTACAGAAAAATGTGATATGAAGATCGGAATTAAAAGAATGATCTGGGCCAAATTTTTAAATGCAGGCCAAACCTGTGTAGCTCCTGATTATATTCTGGTTCACAGTTCGCGTAAAGAAGAATTTTTAAAGCTTGCCAAAGAAGAAATTGAGAATTCTCATTTTAATTTCGATAATGATAATTATGTTCAGATCATCAATGAAGGGAATATGCATAGGCTGATTGGAATGATGGAAGGTGTTAAAGTCTACTCAGGTGGGAATTATAAAATTGAAGATCGATATTTTGAACCTACAATTCTTACAGATGTTAGCTTTGATGATCCTGTTATGCAAAACGAGATCTTTGGTCCGATACTACCCGTAATTGAATATAACGATATAGATAAGGCTATTGCCGAAGTAAAAGAACGTCCGAAACCCCTTTCTCTCTACATCTTTTCAAAGGAAAGGAATCTTATCAACAAAATTCTTAATGAAGTATCCTTTGGAGGAGGTTCTGTAAATGATGCTGTGATGCACCTTACCAATACACATATGGGCTTTGGCGGAGTTGGCGATAGCGGAATTGGAAGTTATCACGGTATTCACGGGTTTAATACATTCTCACATTTTAAAAGTATCTTAGACCGTTCAACCCTTTTAGAACCTAATTTAAAATATTATCCGCATACCCAAAACAAATTAAAAATGATTAAAATGATTCTTGGGCAAAAATAAAAAAACCGGCATAATGCCGGTTTTCTTTATTAACGATTTAATCGTTCTTCTATTTCTTCTCTGGTATCGACCAGCCTGCCTTTTACATTCTTTAGTTTAAAGGATAAATATACATTTACAACCCCCAATAAGAGGAATGAAAATGCCAGAGTAAATACCAGATAACTGGCGCCTATCAACGGATTAATAATCGACATAAAGGCAAAGATCACGATGAGAATACCAAAAAACAAGATCCATCCCCATCCTTCTTCACCATCCTTTTTATACTTAAAGGCTGCTGATAAGGTACTTATTCCTCTGAACAATAACCAAAAACCAACAAATAAAGAAAATAATAACTTAGTAACGCCGGGATAATTGAGGAGGATCAAACCAACGACCACATCAAGAATACCTCCTGCTAAATATAAACCCCAATTGTCAAGATCGGACTTATTTCCTAAAACGTAAAAAATACTAAGTATTCCACTGATAAGAATCAGAATACTGAAAAAAGCAGACAGTCCTGCGAAACTATCAGCAGGAGTTTTAAACATCCAGATCGAACCAACAATCATAAGGATTCCAATAATTAAAAAAACCCACCAGTTTTTTACAGAATGGGATACTTCTGATACAATATTTGTCATAATACATTGAATTTATATCAATTATCAAATGATAATTAATGGTTAGTGAATAAAAATATTATTAATTTGCTACTCAAATATCTTAAAAAAGATCCATTTAAAAAAGAAAATTCCTATTAATTGTTTTCGATAAGAGATCATCATCAACAAAAAATCAGATCTATTGTAGCATAAATCTTATTTGCTTCAAGGCAGAATTTCCGGAATAACAAATTTTTTAAACCCGATAATCAGCAAAAGGATCAGGTATTGATATACTGATTGCAAACCCAAAACAATCCTTTGGTTAAACAACAATATATCAATAGAATAATAGTTTAGTTAGGGAAATATTAATTATTCTTATAG
>JANTGS010000134.1 GCA_024762795.1 Flavobacteriaceae bacterium
CAAAAAAACTAAGATTCCAGACAAGAAATATTACACTTAAAAAAACCGTAAATTCTCCTGATGGATCTGTATATTTTCTTCTCTTTTGATCACTTATTTTTTCTTATGAGACACTTATTACTTTCTCATTTCCTTTTTTTTTGTATCTTCAACAACTTTCAATTTTTTTTAAAATCTATTTTAGAGCTCACTTAAAATACTTCCGATAAAAGAAGATTGGAAACAAGAGGAATCCGAAAATCTATTAAAGAGTAGGAATCATTAAACCAAACAAATTAATTATGAGTTACAAAAAACCCAAATTCAAAGAAAAATACGGTAACTTTATCAATGGAAAATTTACAGATCCTGTAAGTGGAGAATATTTTGAGAACAACTCACCTATTGACAATTCAATGATCGCAAAATATCCCCGATCAAAAAAAGATGATGTTAACAATGCTGTTGAAGCTGCTAACGCCGCCAAAGAGGCCTGGGGAAAAACTTCCGCAGCAGAAAGAGCTGCTTTGCTCAATAAAGTTGCTGATATTATAGAAGAAAACCTTGAAGAGTTTGCTCTTGTAGAAACATGTGATAACGGAAAACCCATCAGAGAGACAATCAATGCCGATGTACCCCTGGCCATTGATCACTGGCGTTATTTTGCCTCTGTAATCAGAGCCGAAGAGGGATCTGCCACCGAACTGGATGAAAAAACAGTCTCTCTGATCATCAAAGAACCTCTGGGCGTTGTAGCACAGATCATTCCATGGAATTTCCCCTTACTGATGCTGTCGTGGAAATTACCTCCTGCCCTGGCAGCAGGAAACTGCGTTATTCTAAAACCTGCCGAACAAACTCCTGCTTCGGCTACCCTATTGATGGAAAAGATTGCTGATGTATTCCCTCCCGGTGTGGTAAATATCATTCACGGATTTGGTCCTGAGGCCGGAAAACCATTAGCCTCTCATCCCGGGGTTGACAAAGTTGCCTTTACAGGCGAAACTACCACAGGCCAGCTGATCATGCAATACGCTTCTAAGAACCTGAATCCTGTTACCATGGAACTCGGTGGTAAATCGCCAAACATCTTCTTTAACTCCGTAATGGATGAAGATGATGCATTCCTTGACAAAGCTATTGAAGGCGCTGTACTGTTCGCTTTCAATCAGGGTGAGGTTTGCACCTGTCCGTCACGACTTTTGGTACAGGAAGATATTTATGATGCCTTTATGGAAAAAGTTATTGCCCGGACCAATGCGATCGTCATGGGAGATCCTTACGATCCAAATACCATGATGGGTGCTCAGGCTTCCAATGATCAGTTTGAGAAGATCCTTTCATATATCAAAATAGGCAAAGAAGAAGGTGCTAAAGTGCTTGCAGGTGGCGAAGCCTGTAAATTTGATAATAACCTTGCTAATGGATATTATATCCGTCCAACACTACTCGAAGGTCATAATAAAATGCGCGTTTTCCAGGAAGAGATCTTCGGACCCGTGCTTTCTGTTACTAAATTTAAGGATGAAGCAGATGCTATTGAGATAGCCAATGATACGCTTTACGGACTCGGGGCCGGCGTATGGACCCGTGATGCACATCAGTTATACCAGATCCCACGCGCCATTAAGGCCGGAAGGGTTTGGGTAAACAACTATCATGCTTATCCGGCACATGCTCCTTTTGGTGGTTATAAGAAATCAGGATTTGGTAGAGAAACCCATCTGATGATGATGAACCATTACCGCCAGACAAAGAACATGTTGATCTCTTATGACAAGAACAAACTAGGTTTCTTTTAAAAGAATTTTTTAATCAATCAGGCTGACCGGTTTGTCACCGGCCGGCCTTTTTTACTTTTTTTAAACTATGGAATACTCAAGAATTACCATCACCGACAAGGCTAAAGAGATCCTAAATAAGATCAAATCTGAAAATGATGAATTGATCTTCCACCAGAGCGGCGGTTGCTGTGACGGCACAGCTCCGATGCTGTTTGAAAAGGAAGATATGTACCTCGACGACAGCGATATCTATATTGGAAAACTTGAAGATGTAAATTATTACATGAGCCAGGACTCCTTTGATTACTGGAAATATACCCATATAACCGTAGATGTTACCGAAGGACGGGGCTCTAGCTTTTCCCTGGAAATTCCGCTGGGTGTGAGGTTTATCATACACTCCAGATTAATGACTGAAGAAGAGAATAAAGCCTTAAATAAAGATGATCTTCCTAAACTCAATAAGAATATTTAGACCTTTAGCCTAACAGGAATTTTCAACTCCGTTTGATCAAATTTGCTTTAACAATTCCTCAACTGCTTTTTTTAATTGCTGATCCTCTCCCTTGGATTTACTATCGGGTCTATTATGTACAATATAATCCGGGATCGCCCCATTAAACTCCATATTCTTTTCCAACTTCTTAATATACCATCCTCTAAAGGGCATCCTTACGTATGACCCGTCGATCAGACCTTTTCCTCCGGTAGAAATTACTGCCCCAAAGGTCTGTATACCCACCAGTTTTCCTATACCCAGATTCTTATAGGCATGAGAAAAGATCTCGGCATTAGAGTAGCTGCTTTCATTACACAACGCAATAGAAGGTTTGGTCCATGATGATAAAGGAAGCCTTTCACTGTATGGGTAATGATCTTTAAATTTCTTATGCTCATTTTTAGGACTCTTAGCCGCTCCCCTTGGCACTGTATAGGCATGTTGCTGTACATTCAAAACCGCCATAAGATAATCGGTGGTCCAACCCCCTCCATTAAAACGCACATCGATCACAATACCCTCTTTACCATATCCTGCCTCGGTCAGTTCACTTTCAAACTCTTCAAAACTCGTCCAGTTCATACCCTGAATATGGATATACCCCAACCTTCCATTAGAGTATTTATCTGTAAGCCGCTTCTTTTGAGCCACCCAATCTTCATATTTTTCTTTTTTATTTGATGATTTCGGACGAATTACCACTTCTTTTTTGACTCCCTTTGGGGTAACCACATCTAAATACACCTTTTCGTTACTTTTAAAATCAAGTAAACTGTAAAAATTAATCTCTTTTGTAAGAGGATGTCCGTTAACGGCAGTAATCACATCTCCTTTACTGAGCTTGCTCACCTCCATATCTGCAGGCATATTACGGGTTACATAGCCCACTTTAACATGCCCCGATTGCTGCGGCTCAACACTTATACCGAGTAATCCGGTTTGATCCTTCTGCAGATCAGCACGCGTACCTCCGCCCCGTAAGCCCATGTGGCTTGCATTTACCTGCCCCAGAAGCCAGTTAAAGATGCTTCTGAAATCCTCGCGGGTTGAAGCCTTTAAAGCCAGTGGTTTATAGATCTCTTTTAATTTTTTCCAGTCGTGCCCATGAAATTCCGGATCATAAAATCCATCATTGATCGCATTCCAGGCTTCTTCAAAGATCTGTTCTGTTTCTCCCTGATAATCTATCTCCATAAAAGCAGTCACCGGAAGCGACTCTTTCTTACCATCTTTCAGTTTGATACGATTTAACTTTCCACCTTTAGCCGTATAGTATAAATATTCATATTTTTCGTCCGGAATAATATTTCCCGGCCGTGTATTGCCACTTGTAAGCTCTTTTTTATCTTTTCCGTCCCATTTGATCTTATACAGATCTGAAGTGGTTTTTGAATTTCCTCTTCCACCGTTTCCTGTGGTAAAATAAAGTGTTTTTCCATCCTTAGAAAATCCCTGCACAAACTCTCCTCCGGTATAAGAGGTTACCTGAACACGCCTTCTATGCAGCTGATCCAGATCTATCTTTACCGGTTTAAGCGTTTTATCCTCTTTCTTATCTTTTTTGGCTCCTTTTGTTGCATCTTCCTCATCCTCCCAATCCTCTTTGGTCTTCTGCCAATCTTCTTTATTTAGCCAGACAAACCACACATCGTAATCACCGTTATTTCTGTTGGAAGAAAAGGCCAGCTTGGTACCATCGGGACTCCAAACCGGATTTCTATCTCCCTTTGGGTGCATAGAAACATTGACCGGTTTTATAGAGTTATCCGCCTTATGAATATAGACCTCATCGTTAAAATCCAGGTCGCTTAAACTGTAAGCCAACCATTTCGAATCGGGTGACCAGGCAATTCCGGAAGGTGTATCCCACCCATCCAGCAGTATTATTTTATTACTTAAAGTAGTATTATCCAAAATGCTGGATACTAATAATTTACCTCTACCTTCAATATATGCTAATGACTTTTTGTCAGGTGATAGAACCGGACTACTTACCCCTTTTTCGCTATGAGTAATTTGTGTAATTTTACGTTTTAAGGTTTTGAATAAATTCTTCTCTTCCGGATCATCAGAACGCAACAAATACAATTGACTAAGCCCGTCTTTATCGGAAGTAAAAAGCAGTGCCTCATTAGAAATCCAGGTAACATCCTGCTCCCTCGAAGGCATCTGAGTCAGGTTAATACTTTTACTTCTGTCTTTATTATTTTCGGTAATAAAGATCTCTCCACGGATCACAAAAGCACTGTATTTTGAATCAGGAGAAGGCATTATTTCACTTAAATTACCCGTGTAGGATTTTCGCTCAACAGGATCGAAACGATAATCCGATCTAAGGTTTAAAGATATCCTGGTCTTCGCCTTTGAATTTGAATCCACCAGATACAGCTCATCCCCTTTCACCAATACGATCTTTTTACCATTCCTGCTGATATTAAAACTAAAGATGCCCATATCTGTAAAACCGGTAACCTGCTCCTCTGCTCCCGTTTTATTTCCCGAATCGTTAATTTTTAACTTATGTACATTGTATTTACCACTTTTAGCCGACTGGTAGTAAATGGTATGATCATCGGCCCATTTCGGATAAAAATCATTTCCTTTAAAGGTAGTCAGCTGTTGATATCTATCATTTTTGGTGTCATAAAGCCACAAATCTTTATTGGCAGGCCCCTGATATTCTTCACGTTGTATCCTGCAAGGACCTTTTACAAATGCAATAAAGCGACCATTAGGAGAAAGCGTGGCATCATTACCAAATGCATTCATTTTTACGTAGGGAGTTCCTCCTTCTTTTCCAATTACATCCACCTCCGGCTCCCATTCGATCTGATTAAAATTTCTTTGTGTACTAAAAAGGATCTCTCCGTTCTTTGCAAAATCGGTAATCACATCATTTGCAGAATGATAAGTTAGCCGCATAGGTTTTCCTCCTTCCGAAGGGATCAGAAAAATATCATTATTTCCGTAACGATTGCTATTAAAGGCAATAAAGTGATCATCATCACTCCACAGCGGATGGGTATCATAAGCTTCATGAACCGTTAACCTTTTTAAATTTGTTCCGTTGGTATGGGCCACCCAGATATCCCCCTGATAATTAAAAGCAATCCGGGTTCCGTTTGAATTTAGAGAAGGCACATTGATCAAAGGATCTTCCTGTGAAAAAACTGATAATGACAACATTAATGCAGATGCGGTAAGCAAAAAAGATCTTAACATATTCTATTTTTTAAATTGTATTTTAATTCTGACTAAAGATATAGTTTTTTTTTTAATAATTTAAGAAGCTTCTTCACTTTGAGAAGAGTCATAAATTTACTATATTAGGATCGATAAAAAATAAATATAAGTATGAAAGCATTAAAATTTCGTAATAACGACAATATGCCCATATTGGGATTAGGCACTTGGAAATCGGATAAAGGAGCTGTTTACCGGGCTGT
>JANTGS010000135.1 GCA_024762795.1 Flavobacteriaceae bacterium
TAATCTTAACCTATTTTCTTTACATATTTGGTAATGATCACGATCTGCTGCCCATCTACTTTACCTTCAATATATTCGGCATTTTCACTGTCGAGAGAAATTCTGCGAACCGCTGTTCCCTGTTTGGCTACCATACTCGAGCCTTTTACTTTCAGGTCTTTGATCAGCACCACTGAATCTCCTGCCTGCAACACCACTCCATTGACATCTTTATGGATGACCTTTTCACTTTCCTCGAGACCTTCCCCGGTAGCTTCAGCCCATCTTTGAGTTTCATCATCCAGATAGAGCATTCCGAGCAGATCCTGGGGCCAGCCTTCGCTTTTCAATCGGTTCAACATACGCCAGGCGACTACCTGAACTCCCGGAACCACGCTCCACATACTGTCGTTTAAACATCTCCAGTGATTAGGATCAACTTTATCGGGATCTTCGATCTGTTCTTTGCAGGTAGCACAGATCAGAATACTGTCGTCAACAGTTCCCTTACTGTCCGGAGGAATTTGATAAACTGATAGATCCGTCTCTGCGGAACACAATTCACATTTGGCTTCACTGCGCTTTAATAATTCTTCTCTTAAACTCATTTTTTACATCTTAAGTTTTAATATTGTATTTTATATATTTTCTCTAATTTTTTTAGGCAATCCCTGTACGATCAGATCGTAAGAATGATCGATCATTTCTTTAAAGAATTCATCAGAAAAAGAACCGTCAACTACCACAGTGTTCCAAAGCCTTTTGTTCATATGATAGCCCGGCAGGATGCTTTTATAGGTTTCTCTAAGTTCAATGGCCCGGTCAGGGTCACATTTTAAATTTACTCTCAATTCAGGATTCTCGAGTCCGGTAAGAGCAAACATTTTGTTGCAAACTTTAAACACCAGTGTGCTTTCATCAAACGGAAAGGATTCAGTGACACATTTCTTGGCCAGACAGTAGTTTCTGAATTCTTCTATGTTCATAGTAGTTTTGTTTAAAGTATTTTACAAATATACCAGCGCCAGTTTGATCTCAGAATAGCTCAGTTCTCCATTCAGTTGTGAAAAGATAGGTTTTAAACTGATAGATTCTTCGTCATTCATCTCTTTTAATAACTTTTCCCGTGCTTTTTTTACTTTATTCATTACCGATCGGGAGGGTTTAAACCGACTCAGATCTGTATTAGGATACAGATCTGAGATCCTGATCAGATGTGTAATTATGGTCCCTTCTGTAATTTTTCTCTGGATTGCTATTTCCTGTAGAGAAAACCCCTGATCCACCAGCTCTTTGGTGATCAGATAGGTAGATTTTTTCCTGATCTTTTTTCCTTTTTTTAGCGCCTTTGTATTTTCTTCAATCTCGTCCTTTCCGGTAATTCCACCGCTTGCTTTGATAAATTTTTTTGCCAGTTCCTTAAGATCCTCATTTTTGGTTTCTTTCAATGCTTTTTCAGAGAGTTCCTGAAAGCGCTGATCAGCTTTCCAGGCCAAAGGATCTACCTGCAAGGCCACCGAATTGATACCGGTTAGTTTTAATCCTTCTAAGCTTTTTACTCTTGATAAAGCTACATAACCCTGTCCCTTTTCAAAGGTCTTGCTCAGATCCATTTCGGCGGCGTCCAGAGTCATTCCCTGGCTTTTATGCACTGTAATCGCCCAGGCCAGGCGTAAAGGTATCTGCTGGTAACTTACCAGTAATTTTCCGGTTTCCTCCTCAATTCTCCAGTCTTCCGGTTCTGCCGAGATCTCATAACCATTGAGCAACCGAACTACGGGAATTCCATCATTATTGTATCGTATGATCTCTCCCAAAGAACCGTTTAAATAACCTTTTTCATAATTATTTTTAACGAACATTACTTTGGCGCCGATCTTCAGTTCAAGATTTTCCGGTGCCATGATCGATTTCTTTACGGTTTCTGCCAGTTTTATATTCCCTTTGATTTTTGCTTTAAAATCCTCTTTTTTCCCCCTGATTGATTTTAAATGTGCGGTATTGATCCGGTCAACATCCAGATTATGCGTATAAAGTTTGGTGAGTTCTTCCGAATCCAAATCAGATTCGTGATTTTTTAACCGGTTGAGAGAGTTTTGTGAAAAATTCCCCGATCTGATCTCATTTAAAATATCATTTAATTCAGTATCCGTTTGCCGGAATTGTTCCGTTAAATAACATATATTTAGTTCGGCATCCAGCCACGACTGGGCCATAAAAGCAAATTTATCCCGGTTGTTCTCGCCTGAATTTCCAACCGGAGGCAATTGAAAAAAATCTCCGCTAAGGACCAATTGAACGCCGCCAAAGGCCTTATCGGTTTCCTTAAAGAATTTCATTACCTGATTTACCATGTCAAACTGCTTTTTGTGCAGCATAGAGATCTCATCAATAATGAGCACTTTGCATTTTTCGATATGCTTTTTCAGATATTTTTTTTCTTTGAGTTTTCTCAGTTGGGCCTGATTTAAAGAATCTTTAATGCCTATACCGGCCCAGGCATGAATTGTTGTTCCTTCAAGATGTGTGGCTGCAATTCCGGTGGAAGCCGTAATGGAAACCGGAATTTTTCGTGCTTTAAGATATTGAATATACTGATTGAGCACATAGGTTTTACCTGTGCCTGCGGATCCGGTAAGGAAAATATTTTTTCCGGTTTTTAAAAGAGATAAAGCTTCTTCCTGTTTCAAAAATTAAATTTTATAGTTTGTGAAATTACAAATTTTAAAAAGAAGAAAAAAGGGAGGTGCTGATTTGAGAATGATTTAAGATTAAAAATCTTAAATTTTTAATCTAAATAGATTAATATTAAACCACCCCGGCTAACGCCATCCCTCCTTTAACGCTACGCTAAGGAGGGGAGTTGGAATTTTAAAATTCAATTTCTCAGTGCTACTTTGTGATTCTTCGGGAAACTCTGTGAAATAATTCTTTTTAGGAGCGAAGACTGAAAAGGAATTAGTTAATTTTAAATGAGCCAATCGTTTATTTTTTTTATCATTCAATCTTTTAATTTTAACACATGACCAACAAACACCTATTTCTGCAATAGCTAAATAGCTTAACATACAGAGCAGGAGATATTCAGTAAGATTAAAGCATTATATCATTTCAGTATTACATCATTAGCAAGAATAGCTTATAAAAAAAAGCTCTTTCAAACGAAAGAGCTTTTTCCATTAAAATGCTTAACTAACTTCATTATGCTTCAATCTCCATATCAATATTAGTTACTACCTCCATTTTTGGCGGAGTAATAAAATGCTGCTTAACAGGGCATTGATTTACTACTGCAATAATGGCTTTACTATACTTTGTTGGGAAAGTTTTGGGTAAATTAACTAATATTTCTATTTCCTCAACCATATTGGTCATACGGTTGTAATTCATTTTTTGAGTAAGTGATACCCCTTCAAGTGACATACCTCTTTGACTCATAAAAGCTCTGACATAAACTGCTGAACACATTCCGGCTGTGGCTAAAAAGATCATATAAGGAGATTCATCCATAGTAATCTCTCTACCACCATATAAAGGAACTATCTTTCCGTTGTTGTCAAATTTAATTTCAATATTCATATTGTTATATTTTTAGTTTCTAAATTCTGGGCAAAAATATAACTACCTGAAGTATGTATAAGTAACCTAAATTACAATTAATTTGAAAGTTTTTTTGTAGTCCCTTCTGGGAGCTTTGCTTTATTGGATTCCGGAAGCAGAAGATCCTGATAATCAAGGGTCCATCCAATGGTTTCAACAATATTTTGCATCATTAAAACAGCTTCAAGAGCTTCGTTCCTGGCGGTCTCGAGCAATCCGCTCTCAGGAATTTTGTTCATAATATGCTCTTTTGCTTTAATATTTAATTCGGTAAGGTCGGAAGAATCAAATTTATTAAAAAGCCCTTCTTTTTTATCATAGTATTTAAAATCGGTTTCCAGACTCAAAACCTCCGGTTTTGGAAATTCAGTTAAGCGGATCGTACGTTTTTCATTAATGGCTTCCATCTTGATCTTGGAAAGGTCGAAACCGATATGTACTTTGGCATTAATCAGAATGATGGCTTTCTTTTTACTGGCTACCATACTTAAAAAACGCTCACGTACATTCTCATAATGATAGATCTCTGCAAAATCTCCCTCCACCGTAATAAGTTTCCATACTTTTCTGATCCTTTCCATCAAAATTGAGGATTGTTCAGTGGTCTTGTGCTTACTTTTTTGCTGTTTTATATAACTTAAAACAAGATAAGTAATCACTGCGCCTACCAGAAGTCCGAAAAGTGCTTCCATAATTAAAAATTATTTTGAATTAAAGGTACTAAAAAATCTTATTCCTGAATGATAAATAAATCAGCCGTAATGCCATCAGATAAGAACTTCCCTTTTTCTGTAAGTTTTAATGTATTATTTTCGAATTTCAACAGATCTCTTTCTATATATTTTTGTGAACTGCTTAGTAATTTTGCAACCAATTCCTTTCCAAAGCGTTTTTTAGTTTCTTTAACAGAGACACCCCAGATTGTTCTCAATCCGGTCATGATCATTTCGTTATACTGATCTGTCAGACTTAGTTCCTCAGATTCAGAGGGTAATTTCCCCTGTTGTATCGCCTTGATATATTTACTGTTATTGGAAATATTCCAACTACGCTGATTCCCCGTAAAGGAATGTGCCGAAGGGCCGATCCCCAGATAAGATTTACCCTGCCAGTAAGAAGTATTGTGTTTTGAAAAAAAACCTTCTTTGCCAAAATTGGAAATTTCATATTGAATAAAATCATGTTTTTTTGCTTCTTCAGTAAGAATTTGAAAATGATTCCGGGCTGTTTCTTCCTCTACGGGCGGATATTTTCCTTTTCTGATAAAATGTGCCAAAGCAGTTCGCTTTTCTACAGTAAGAGCATAAGCGGAAATATGAGGTACTTTTAGGTCAAAAGCGGTTTGCAGGTTTTTCTTCCACTTGGCATTATCCGTTCCCGGCACACCGTAGATCAGGTCAATGGTGATATTTTTAAAATAAGATAAAGAATTTTTGACAGAAGTGATCGCTTCCTCAGCTGTATGTGCTCTGTTCATAAAGCGCAAATCATCATCAAAAAAAGATTGAATACCAATACTCAGCCGGTTGATCCTTGTTGAGGCAAGTGCCTCGATCTTTCTTGCTGTCAGGTCGTCCGGATTAGCTTCAAGTGTGATCTCCGGAAGGTAGGAAACAGTATAATTCCGGTAGATTACCTCCAGTAAAGATCTGATCTCATCCGTATCGAGAATAGATGGGGTGCCTCCGCCAAAATAGATGCTTTCCACCTTTTCGCCCATCTCACCTTTACGGAACAACAGTTCATCTTTTAACGCCCGAACCATTTCATTTTTGAGCTTTAAAGAGGCGGAAAAATGAAAATCGCAATAGTAACAAGCCTGTTTACAAAATGGAATATGTATATATATACTTGACATTTGCCAAAGATAGTTATATAAAAACTGATCCTCAAAAAACTTGTTATATCATATCACTATTGTCCGATAAACTTTGATATGTAAATCACTGACAATCAATTCATCCGATTAAAAAAGTAAGCTAAAGTTTCTTAAAAGTCCCATTACCCTTTAATTGCATAGGCTTTGAGACGTGTTTAATGGTTTTATCGGA
>JANTGS010000136.1 GCA_024762795.1 Flavobacteriaceae bacterium
TACGACAAGGAAATGCAATCGAAAATGTTCGATTTATTAGGATTTACCAAAGAAGAAGCCAAAAATCAGTTTGGTTTCTTAATGAATGCTTTTGAATACGGAGCACCTCCGCATGGTGGAATTGCCTTTGGACTGGATCGACTGGTAGCGATTATGGCCGGGGAGGAAACAATACGTGATTTTATTGCCTTTCCAAAGAATAATTCAGGTAGAGATGTAATGATAGACGCACCGTCATCTATAGATAAAGAGCAGTTAAAGGAACTGAATTTAAAACTGGATCTATAATCTTATGATAAAAAAATCAGTTTTTAATATTTTTAGTTAATTTAGTACAAGCTAAATAAACCTTAAAAAATGGAAAAGAAGATAAAGATCCATAAAAAATTAAATGAACTGGAGTCAACGGCAATTTGCGGAAATGATATCAGTTCATCTGTATTGTATGTATCTGCATTGGCCATTGCATTTGCAGGGCAGTATGCATGGGTAACACTATTAATTGTTTCTTTTGTTCTCTTTCTTTTTAGGAAGATCTATGGTGAGGTAGTTGGTGCACTGCCACTGAATGGAGGTGCTTACAATGCCTTATTGAATACTACCAGTAAATTTATGGCATCGTTTGCTGCAACTCTTACCATTTTATCTTATATGGCTACTGCTGTGATCTCAGCAAATGAAGCAATACATTATTTACACCATTTGATTCCGGCAATGCCTATAATTCTGGCTACCATTGGATTACTTCTGATATTTGCATTACTTACTATTGGAGGTATAACTGAATCGGCTAAGGTAGCTATCGCAATTTTCTTGTTTCATTTGTCATCGCTTATTGTGTTGAGTGGATTTATTATTTATTACCTGATTAACAATGGTTTTGATATATTTTTAAGCAACTGGCATTTTCCTTTAAAGGGAGGAAGCATTATTACAGCAATTTTTTTCGGATTTGCAGCCTCTATGCTTGGAGTTTCGGGATTTGAAAGTTCTGCAAACTTTGTAGAAGAACAAAAAGCAGGTGTTTTTCCGAAAACACTGAGAAATATGTGGGGAATAGTAAGTATCATCAATCCTTTGATGGCCGTTTTTGCATTATCAATTTTTGCTATTCCTGTACTCCAGAGCGATGATTATCAAAATACGTTATTGGTTGAGATGGCTAATCATGTTGGTGGTAAGTGGTTAGCATGGATGATCTCGATAGATGCATTTTTAGTATTAAGTGGTGCCGTTCTTACAAGTTTTGTAGGGGTTTCCGGATTACTGGAACGTATGACCTTAGATAGAATATTACCCAATTATTTCCTGAAAAAGAATAAAAGAGGTAGTTCGTACCGGATTATCATCATGTTCCTGCTACTTTCTATCTCTGTACTTCTTATAACCCATGGGAACGTTAAACTTCTTGCAGGGGTTTACACCATCTCTTTCCTTTCTGTAATGGCATTATTTGGCATTGGTAATATTTTATTAAAAGTGAAACGAAAAAAATTACCCCGGCCTGAAAAGGCAACCTGGATCGCTGTTTTTATTGCTATTGCAGCAGTAGTTATTGCCCTAATAGGAAATATTATCATGGAACCTGCAGAAGGTGTCCCCAGTAATTTATCGGTGTTTTTAGAATACTTTATTCCAACCATTATTTTTGTCATTATCATGCTAAACAGAACGGTTCTGTTAAAATTTTTACTTTCTGTGATCCACTCTATTTTTGATCCGATAAGAAAATTTGTATTACTAACCGATAAAAAAATAATGAGTGTGGTACATGATATCAATAATCAGGAATTCGTATTTTTTACCAAAGGAGATAACATTGCTACCTTAAATAAGGTAATGTTGTATATTACTAAAAATGAGCATACTAAAAAGATTAAAATTGTACTTGTACTTCCCGAAGGGGAAACAATACCCGAACATTTACCGCAGGAAATGGATTTTCTTGATAAAGAGTATCCTGAAATAGAAATTGAATTTGTTGTTGAAAAAGGAACTTTTAGTCCGGAGATCATCAGAAAGCTTTCAGAAAAATGGAATATACCAATTAATTTTATGTTTATCGGATCTCCAAGTAATAAATTTCCATATAAAATAGAAGAATTAGGAGGGGTAAGACTCATAATTTGATTGTAAGATGAAGAAGAAAAAAAAGTTTATCGCCAGGTTTATAAAATGGCGATATAAATATGTTTCTAATAATTTATTTGTTAATACAGCCAGTGCAATTATTGGTCTTCTGGCAGGTTTAGGAGCGGTAATATTAAAAAATCTTACGCATCTTATACAACACTTGCTCGAAGGTGAATTTATTAAAGAGATCCATCATACCTTTTACTTTGTTTTCCCGATTATTGGTTTATTTCTTGTATTGATTTTTATCAGATATATAATTAAAAAAGATATCGGACACGGGATTCCCTCAACACTTTATGCCATATCAAAATTAAAAGGGATTATGCCCAAACACCAAATGTGGGCTTCTCTGATTACAGCACCTTTAACCGTTGGTTTTGGAGGTTCTGTTGGACTTGAAGGCCCAACAGTTGCTACCGGATCTGCTTTAGGTTCAAATTTTGCCAGATTATTACATTTAAATCAAACCACCAGGACTTTATTAATTGGTGCCGCTGCTGCAGGAGCCATGTCGTCAATTTTTAAAGCGCCAATTGCAGCTATAGTTTTTGCTGTAGAGATCTTTAGTCTGGATCTTACTCTAGCCTCAATGGTTCCTTTATTACTTGCATCGATTACAGCAATTTTGACCTCTTATTTTTTTCTGGGAGATGATGTTTTATTGCACTTTCAATTACAGGATAAATTTGAACTGAACGATCTTTTCTTCTTTATCATTCTGGGAATTACCTCTGCCACAACTTCTATTTATTTTAGTAAAGCATATTTTTTCATCAGTGATTATTTTGAAAAACTGGGTAATCCTTTTAAAAGATTACTTATCGGTGGTATTCTGATTGGGATTATTGTTTACTTTTTACCCCCCCTTTTTGGGGAAGGTTATGAAGTGATCAATAACTTGTTAAAAGATAATTATGAGGGGGTTTTAAGGATGAATTATTTTCATATAGATGATGCCGGTATATTTGCTAATGTTCTTATTTTTCTCGTTCTGCTGGTTACTTTTAAGGTAATAGCCATGTCGATAACTTTTGGTGCCGGAGGTATTGGGGGAGTATTTGCTCCAACACTTTTTACGGGGAGTATATCGGGTTATATTCTGGCTACGATTATTAACTTTTCAGGAGTATCAAGTCATCGAATCTCTACCAGTAACTTTGCTTTGGTAGGAATGGCCGGTATGATGGCAGGAGTTTTACAGGCTCCTTTAACAGCAATCTTCCTGATTGCAGAAATTACAGGGGGTTATGAACTTTTTGTACCCCTGATGATCGTTTCTTCAATATCATTTATCATTACAAAAAAATATATTCCTTATAATATCTACGCGTCCGAACTGGCTAAAAAAGGAGAGCTGATCACACACGATAAAGATCAGACTGTTTTGGCTTTGATGGATTTTAACAAAATAATTGAAACTAATTTTATTCCGGTTAAACCGGATATGAAATTGGGAAAAATGCTTAAAAAAGCAGTAGTAAAGTCACAACGAAATATTTATCCGGTAGTAGATAAAGAGAAAAATTTTCTTGGGATTGTACTTCTTGATGATATCAGATCTGTGATGTTTGATAAAAAAATGTATAAAACCTCCTTTGTAAGAAACTATATGCATAATGCTCCGGAAGTGATCAATTTTGAAAAGGACAACATGAAAACGGTAATGAAAAAATTTCAGGATAGTGCAGCTTGGAATCTTCCGGTATTAAAGGATGGGAAATATTACGGTTTTATATCAAAATCGAAACTGCTTACGGCCTACAGAAGGAAGTTAATTCAGGTAAGTACTTAAAAAGAAATCTTTTGATTATCTTTGTTAAAAAGATACGTTTTGAAGGTAACCAATATCGGACAAAAGAATACGATCCTGAAGCACTTTCTCTCTGAGATTCGTGATGTTGATAAACAAAATGATTCCTTACGTTTTAGAAGAAATATAGAAAGGATAGGAGAGGTATTAAGTTATGAATTGAGTAAAGAATTACATTTTTCTTCAAAAGATGTTACTACTCCTTTAGGAACCAAGAATATCAATCTGATCTCTGACAGAATAGTTTTATGTTCCGTTTTAAGAGCCGGACTTCCCCTGCATCAGGGAATTTTAAATTATTTTGATTTTGTCGAAAATGCTTTTATTTCAGCCTATCGTCATCATTTATCTGAAGATGAATTCGACATCAAAGTTGAATATCTAGCAGCACCCTCACTTGAAGGAAAAACTCTGATCCTGGCCGATCCTATGCTTGCCACCGGAAAATCGCTTGTTGCGGTTTATCAGATCCTGAAAAAGCTTGGAAAAATTGATACAATCCATTTGGTTTCGGTAATTGCCGCACAGGAGGGTATCGATTTTATCAAGGATCACTTTCCTGAAGATACACATCTTTGGGTGGCAACAGTTGATCAGAAATTAAATAGTCATGGTTATATTGTTCCCGGTTTAGGAGATGCGGGCGATCTTAGTTACGGACCGAAACTTTAGGAGTACGATAAAACTACAATTGTAAGGATAAAGAAAAGAATGATTACGGTCTCTTTAAACCAGTATTCCTTGATTATTTGCAGATAATTTGCCATTAAAACTGAAAATGGAAAGAAAAGAAACAAAAATTCAGATCCGTTTTTCTGAGGGGCTAAACTGGCAATCACCATTGTAAGAGTCAAATGAAAAAGTAAAAGAATGAATGAACTTCTTTGTTTCTTTTTGGCATTTAATGCATTTGATAATGTTGGATAAACGGTCCAGATAATAAAAACTATTACAATTGAGATGGGCAATAATAAACTGATCTGGTTGTAATTGGAAAAGTCAAAGCTTGTATTAAAAGTCCATAATTTCTCAAAGAGGTCTTCTTTACCCAAGGTCAGAAGATACACGTAATACAGGTAAACCGGTGTGATAAAACCAATTAACGGAATAATAAAATAATTCCATTTAATCTCCCTGAATACGATGATGGCGATGTAAATAAGAAAAAGGAATAAGATACTCCAGTCGTAGATCAGAAAAGCGATTCCTATCCAAAAACCACTGTCAAACAGTTTGCTCTTCACATTTATACCTGATCGAATACTATAAATTCTTCTGATAGAAAAGAATAGAAAAAAATTACTGATCAGAAGCTTGTAATTGTTTACAGCATGGGGAAACAAAGCAAATAGCAAAACAAAAAAAAGTAAAGCATAGGAATTGTTCTTTGTCAATGAATTTTTCCTGATAATAAAATTATGAAAGAATAAAAAAAGTAAAAAGAGTAAAAGATTAAGTAATATTTTAAGTACAGATCCTGTACTAAACCCATTATCAAGGGGTAAAAAAACAGCCAAGATAAAAACAAATAAACTCAAAATGGCTAATGCCAAGAAG
>JANTGS010000137.1 GCA_024762795.1 Flavobacteriaceae bacterium
AGATCAGATAATTGAACTGTATTTCCATTCTGATCTTTGGCATTAAAATCTTTTACTTTTTCACCAACAGACAAACCATTACATTCTTGTACTTTTTTCACACTTAAAAATTTAAAGACCCGGTTAAAACAATCTGGATAACTTTTCCACTTAGGCGAATAGAGAACAGAATACTTACAAAATATCTCTTTTTTTAAATTTTAAGAATCGGAATCTTATAAAAATAAGGAAGTATCCCAAAAGCAATAAAAAGAGAAGATGAATAAATTCCGGTATAACATCTATAAAGGATGCTCCTTGAACTGAAACCATATTGAACATTTTATAGTAGGGTGTTGCCGGCAATAAATTGGTAAAGAACTGCAAAAATTTAGGCATAGCTTCTATAGGCCATGAATATCCTGAGACCAGGAACAACGGATAAGTTGAAAAGGCCATTACTTCAGTCCACCCGATGCTTGTCCTAAAAAATGATGTTAAAAAGATCACATACAGCACCACAACCATTAAAAAAATGATTCCCAAAATGATATGCAACAAAAGTGGCCCCTTAAAAGTGAGATTATAGTGTGAAAAGATCAGTTTAAAAAAGATAAAGAAATACACAGCATAAAGAATAATATAATAAAAACTTTTTACTGAAAATATCTTAATAAAATCCTGAAAAGAAACATTTCCCAAATCGGTAAGCAAACCGTGTTTATATTCATGCACTGCACTTTGTCCGAAACCAATGATCAGTGTTTGCTGCAGGATCAGGATTAGTAAAATAGGCAAAAGATAATCTCCATAATTGTTGGTTGGATTATAAATCGATTTTATTACCGGTATAATAGGCTGCGCCTTTTGTTTAGCCAGCTCAACCGGTATTTTATTACTGACAAAGTATTGCATCCTTACCCCTCCGGCTACGGTTAGCAATACCTGTTGTACTCCTTTATTTAATTCATTCGAGGTAAGAAATTTGGTGTTATTCAGAATGAGTTCCACTTTGACTCCATCGAGGTTCATCGTTTTCTTTTGAAAATCTTTTGGAATCAGTAAAATACCCTGAACATCAAGATTATTAAAATAATACATAGCCTCTTCCATGGTGGAAAAATGGCCTTTAACCACCACTTTTTCGTTGGAATCCACAAGTTGTGAGACTTTTCTCGACAAGCTGCTGTGATCCATATCCACAACGGCTAAAGGTATATCAGAGACTTCCTTATCCATGTAGATGGAACCGATAAAGAATGCATAAAGGATCGGTGCTACTATAACGGTAAGCAAAATACCCTTATCATCAAAAAGGAGTCTTAGTTCATCATTAAAGATCTCTATCCAGCGCTTCTTCATACCTTAAGCTTTTTAAATCGAAAGAATAATACAACTACTGCTACCACATATCCGAAAATAAAGAAAAGCAATAAACTGATTACATGTTCATTAAGAAATGACATAGGCGTATTCATTTCCAATCCTTTGGTAAATGCTTTTAAAAAATGTGTATATGGAATGATCTGTGAATACCATTTATCAAATGAAGGCATCGCCAGGATAGGAAAAGTAAACCCGCTAAAAACAAAGGCGGGAGAATTGTAAACGAAAGAGACATCCATTGCCATGTTCTCATCTTTAAAAATAGCTGAGATCATTAAACCTAACATAGCATTGGTCATGATAAAAATAAAAACAATTCCTAAAAAGGGTATGGTATTTTTGCTCATAGGAATCCCAAGCATAGGATGCACAACAGCAAAGATCGCCATTGCAACAAGCAAACCAAGTATAGTATAGGTCATCAGTTTACCAAACAATATTTTAAAAATACTCCCCCCGGTAAGTTCTAACAGCTCTCCCATGGTTTCTTTGGTATATTCTGAATTGATCGATCTGGCTGCCAGAAAGAAAACGATCATCTGTAACAGAACTGTAGTAAGCCCGGGTACTAAGTAATAAAGATAATTATAATAGGAATTGAATAAAGGTCTCGAAATAACCTTGATGGGCATAATCATTTTTACAGCTTTCTCATGCGGAATTCCATTGATTTTAAAGGTATTGAGATTAATACCTGCTGAGATGATATTGATAAAGGTTGCCGCCTCCCTGTATAATGTATTCCCATAAATAATATTGGCAGAATTGGTATAAACAATCAGTTTTTCCTGATTCCCGAGAAAGATATTTTTTTGAAAATTCCTGGGGATCACATAAAAGCCCTTAACCTTAGGGTTTTTATTAAAAACTTCTTCTATCACATCTTCTGAAGAAAGTAATTTAATGATCTCCAGCTTAGGTGAAGCTTCTATATTACGAATGATCTTTCTGCTGAGGTCTGAATGGTCGTTATCCTGAACTGCGATCTGTACTTTTTCAATACTTCCCTGTTTATAAATAGCACCGAGATAAAAGAAAATTCCCAGAGGTATGATCAACAACAAAACCCATGAAGAGGGTCTGTTTCTCAACTTTAAAATCTCTCTGATAAATATTTTAGGAAAAACTGACATCCTTAATTTACTTTATTAAATCTCTGTTTTAATCTGTGATATCCTGTGGCACTTTCTCATTCCACATCTTTTCCTCCCACAGATTTCGCTGATATTCGCTGATATTTTTTACTTTTTACTAGTATATCACATTGTATGAAAATTCCACATTTCAAATCTTCTCTTCGCTGATTATAATATTATCTGCCAAATTTCTTTTTATCCGTTCAACTTTTCTGCGCCCATCTGCGAAATCTGCAGGAAACTTCTCATTCTATATCTTTTTAAAAATCTTAGGAATATACAGATTCAAGTTAAAATCCTACAATTTAATATTTACACTCATTCCGGGCCTTAGCCCCTCAATTTTTTCGACCGGAGTAAGATGGATCTCAAAGGTCTTCATATCGAGCCTTCCTTTATCAGATGTTGGGATCCAATCGGCAAAATCGGCCACAGGCGCAATATAAGTCACTTTAAAAGTATAAGTATCATTGTTAAATGCAGGCAATTTCCCTTTGATCTCTTTTCCCATCTGAAAATCAGACAAAAGATCTTCTCTCACATTTAAAACCGCATGGATATCTTCAAGTTTCTGAATGGTAAATATGGGATATCCGGCAGGCATTACCTCACTTTCCGATGCCAGTTTTGCAGAAACCTCTCCAGAAACAGGAGCTACAATCTTTAATTCTTTATAGAAGGCTTCGGCTTCTTTTACCTTTCCTTCCACAGCGCTCAACTGACCTCTGGCTGCTTTTTTATCTTCTATCCGTGCACCTTCAACTGCCATATCGTAAACTGATTTAGCAGCGCTCATCTGGTCTTTGGCAGCATTACGTTTAAAAGTGATCTCATCCATCTTCTGCGTAGAAATAAGACTGTCTTTATACATATTTAACAATCTTTTATAGGATTTATCTGCAAAATCAAACTGACTCTGTGCCATTTCATACTGATTCCTAGCAGCTTCAATTTGTTGTTTACGGGCTCCTTTATCGGCTTTCTCACTTACCGATTCGGCTGCTTTATACATTCCCTTCGCCTGTTGCACTTTGGCATCGAGTATATCGCTTTCTATGGTAGCCAGCAACTGACCTTTTTCAACTTTATCCCCCAGTTTTACATGAATGTGTTCAATCCTGCCCGGAATCTCAGAAGAAACTCTGATCTCCGAGGTTTCAAAAAGGCCCACAAAAACACGATTCTTGTCATTAACGGGTTTTAACAAAAATAATATTAAGATACCGGTAAGAATTATAATTACCGGAATGATCAGGATTACTATTTGCTTTTTCTTCATATTCGTTCAATTTATACGGATATTAATTACTAAGATTATTCAGATTCAGACTACCATTGGAAAGCAGTAATTCGAGAGCAGCATGGCGTTGCATAGAGATCATTTTGTAATATTCCAATACAGCCATTTGATAATTGATCTCGGCCTCAAGCCTTTCCGAAATCGTGATCAATCCTTCTCTATAGCTTTTGATGGCAAGTTTTAATGTGTTTTCGGCAACGACCATCTCCTTTTCTTTTAGGGCGATCTGTTTGTTCTTTACATCAAAATCAATACGGATCTTTTTTGCATAGAGTTCGAGTTTTTCCTCTGCATCGGTTTTTTTATTCTCAACAATATTCTTTTCAATACTTGTTTTTTGAGTTTCACTGCTGTGTTTTAATCCACTAAAGATATCCCAGTGAAAACCTACGCCCACCATATAGGTTGGGAAACTCCTGAAATGATTCATATCAAGGTTTATAGGCTGACCGGAAATTGGCAAATTATAAGGAGTTTTTATCGATGCATCAAAAAGATTAAAATAGGCCATTGAAGCAAAGGCCTGTACTTTAGGTAAAAAAGCTGCCCGGCTCATTTTTAATTTATAATCATAGGCTTTAATTGTAGCTTCCAGAGCATGTAATTCCGGACGATTAAGATAACTTCCATTACTCTCAGCTAAGACCCATGGTTTAAGCTCAAAATTATAAGTCTCCAGATCAGATACCTCTTTTCCGGTTAACATCTTTAATTTAAGATACAGCAGATCAATATTTCCATACAATTCTGTCTTTTTAGAGGCCAGTTTTAATTCTGCTGCTGAAATCTTTTCACGGTCATAGGGAGTTGCCAGTCCGTTTTCAATAGCCTTAATAAGCTTTTCTTTTTCTTTGGCCAGTCGTTTTTCAGATTCTGCTATAATTATTTCTGATTTATGCAAAAGTTCTATTTTATCAAAGGTGTCTACAATATCAATAATAATATCAGCCCTCTCTTTATCTAACATAAAATTCTTTGCCTTAATCTTTTCCTGAGTAGCTTTCGAACCATAGCTCACCTGCATTCCCGAAAACAATAGCATCTTAGCTGTAAGACTCGAGCTAAAAACTTGCCCTTTGGCATTAAAATCGGTATCTCCTTCAAAGAGGTCTATTCCGGCAATGGGCAATTGAAAAGCCGGCACATCTACGTTAAGGTCAGCAGCTCCATAGCCATAAACTCCATCCATGCTGAGTGTAGGAATAAAATTTTGCTTTATCGCCTTATTTTCAAGAGTATCAATTGATAATTCATAAGTTGCATTTTTTAAGGTATAACTCTTCTGCAAACCCAGTTGGATCAGTTCCAACTCATGGTCTGTCAGATTCTTTTGAGCTAAAATATTAGAAAATACAAAAAAGAGTATTATAAAAAGGATCTTTTGCATAATACAAAGTTTAAAAACGTATAAAAATAGAAGAACATCTATTACTTTCCGATAAAAATACAAAATAACACCCAATAATCCGGTAACAATTAAAAAATACCGATCTAAAAAGTTACCGTCTAAAAAGTGCGCTTGATTTTTAAAATTGAACATAAAAAAACCTCTAACAGAACTGTTAGAGGTTTAAAACAAAGGCAACGACCTACTCTCCCACCATTGGCAGTACCATCGGCGCTGA
>JANTGS010000138.1 GCA_024762795.1 Flavobacteriaceae bacterium
GTATAAATGGCAGGATTCACATTAGCAGGGAGTTTCCCTTTGGCAATGGACAAAGCATTTGCCACGTCAACTGCAGCTGCATTCAGGCTTTTTTTATAGCTAAAGTCAGTCTTTACAATTGAAAAATTGGCAACATTAATTGAGCTTACATCTGTAACCTGCCCTAGGCGGGATACTTCCTGTTCTATTGGTTTTGAAACCGTATTTGCAGCCACCTGGGCTGTAGCCCCGGGCACTTTAGTAATTACAATTACCTGGGGTGGATTGGCATCAGGAAAAAGATTCTTTGGAAGAACAATCAACGCCACAATTCCCATGATAAAGAATCCGCCGATTAAAGAATACAGCAGATAAGGCCGTTTATAAAAATATTCAAACATGAATTAACCCTCCTTTACTTTAAGTGAAACACCGCTACGTAATTTTAACAATATGTCCTGTTTGGCTACTACTATTTCTTTACCAGCCAGTTCATTATTGCTGATTACAATTCCATTTTCACCGGATTGAATGATGTTTACCGGTTTGGGAACTGCTTTTTCCCCCTCAACCATCAATACATAGCTTTTCCCATTACGGTTTAATATGGCATCAAAGGGAAGCCTGACAGACATTCCCTCATAAACAATCACATTCACTTCTACCCGGTTACCCGTTGTCATGTTTTTGGAATTGGTATAAACCTTGTACTCTTCCAGTCCGTGAAATGTACTGTTCAGAGATATGGCCTGATACTCCTGCCCATCTAAGATAATACCACTGATTTTGAGGTCATTGGGAACACGAACCATCAGGTAAAAACCATTGCTGGAGCTTAAGCTTGCCACAGGATGACCTGGCATTGCCACATCTCCCTCATTGACCATGGTTTTGGAGATCCTTCCATCAACCGGCGAAGAGATGATAGCATAAGTCAGCATATTATTTAGTTCATTTAACTTTTGCCTGAGCGATTCGACCATAGATTCGAGACCGGCAATTTTGCTTTCCTCCATTTGAGATTGCTCAATGGATGCGCCTTTTACAGCAATCAGCTCAAGCGTCCTCCTGTGTGTCTCTTTCAGGTTATCCAGTGTTTTTTGCTGTGCTTTTAATTGTGCTGAAACACTACTGATATTACTTTTAATGGTAGTGTTATCAATTTTTGCTATGATATCGCCCTTTTTGACTTTCGATCCGCTTGGCTTGATATAATCAACCCTTCCTGCAATTTTAGATGTCAGTTTAACATCCTTGTCGTTTTGAGTTTCTGCCAGGTAAGGAAGAGTTAAACGTGTTTGTTTCATTTCCGGCTTAAGGGTTGAAACTACGATTGAATACATTTTTGCCGGAGGAAGATTACTTTCCCTCTTTTTTGCTTTTTTAACCAATGCAATACCGCCTGCAATCAGTACAATGACAACAAGGGTCCATACTAAAGTTTTTCTTTTCTTTTTCATCTTTGTAAGTTTTATTTATTGTTTATAAATTCTTTGTTGTTTTTGAGGTATTTACTACTTCAATGCTTTTACAGGTATCAGTTTACAATCTCCTCAATTTTATTACCATAGATCACGGCAAGTTTCATTAGTGTTTGCCATTTCTGAGCCTGAGCTTTGTATAATTTTGATCTTTCCAGAAGCAGATCGTCTTCGTATTTGAGATAATCTTCAATTGTCATCCGGTCAGTGCTGTAGGAAACTTTGGCAATTTCGAGAAGTTGTTCCTTATCTTTAATACTGCTTTTATACAACTCAATAGAATTTCCAAGAAGAACCAGACTATTTTCAAGCTGCTGTGCTTCAGAGGTAAATTCGATCCTCATTTTGTCCAGTTCATTTTGTAAATCAAGCACATCCAGCTTGCTTTGCTTGATTTTTACATACTGGTTTTTTTCAAAAATTGGAATTTTCAGCGTGAGCCCCAATGTGGCAAAATCCTCGTTCACTGTAAGGTTATTATTGTAAGCCAAAGAATAACTGTGGTTATAGTTTCCGTGAAGGACCAGAGCCGGATACAGTTTTTCCTTTTCAGCCCGTATTCCCAGCTCGGTGGCTTCAATTTTCTTTTGCATGGGTTCCAAAACCTTAAATTCTCCATTGGAATAATCACCTTTTTGTGCCATTTCCACAGGTTTTGTGAGCTTCACTTTTGTAAGTGAGTAAATGGCAGCAATGGCCTTTTCTCTGTTTAAGGCCACTTCATTCCGCATCAAATCAATTTCGTTAATACCAGCGTTGATTTTTAAAAGAGCAGGTTCCGGAGCCCGCCCGTTATTGACTTTGATAGTAACCAGTTCTTTTACTTTAATTAAGGAAGCCCTTTTTTTCTCCAGTGCCTTCTCCAGGGATTCCATATATTGCAGGTTTGCATTGGAGCTCACAATGATGGCCTCATTTTTTAACAGGTCTATTTCCTTTTTAATTTCAGCCGACTGATATAATGTTTTTGCTTTTGAAGCCATTGTGAAGATGGATTTCACAAAAACCGGCATGGAAATAGCTGCCCCTGCCCGCAAAATATTCTGACTGAAAGGCTGAGGAATAGTCGGGTCCTTGATCATAACAAATAAATCATTGGGAGCCAGCGGGAGCATTCCAGCAGGAGAGGTAGCATAATCATAACTACCGAAAACATCAAGTTTTGGATAGAGCATACTGTTTGCCATCTTCTTCCCAAGTAAAGCCCGCTCCATTGTAATTTCATCACTTCTGATTTGAGGATTGGTCTTAAGTGAGTCAAACAGCGCATCCATTCTTTGCACATCCTGCGCATGCAGTACGAATGGAAAAAATAAGATAATAAGAATTTTTCTGTACATTTTTTACCTCCTTTTTTTGTTAATTTAGTTTTAAATTATGATAATTCGTTTTGTAATTTATCTGTGAACAGACTTTCCATTAAATTCGCATTATAAGTAAACATTTACTTTATAAAAAATTAATTTTTTTACTTTTCAAGTATTTTTAACATTAATTCATACATTTTCTTGCAAAAATTCACCTGCTCAAAACCATTTCTGTTTAGGATTATTTCAATATTCACTGTAATGGGTATTCCCATATACAGAGATGAAAGATCCTCCACCGAAACAGATTCGTTCCATTTCCCCATGGCAATACCATCCGAAACAATTTTACCAATCAGTTGTTTTTGACTGTTAAATATGTAATTAAGCTTGGTCATCAACTCATGGTCATTCAAATAGGAGGCTTCAGAAAACAGAAGGATAGTGATGCCTTTATATTTAATAAGGTATGACACGGTTTTGCACAAGTATTTATATAAGCGCCTGGAAGGTGGAGTTTTCTCAAGTGATATTTTGCGAAGACCTTCTATCAATTCGCTTTTTACATCATCCATTATAGAAAGGATGATCTCCTTTTTCGATTTAAAATGCCTGAAAATATTTCCTTCACTGATTCCAACACGGGAAGCGATATTCCTTGTAGAAACATTTTTCAGTCCATCCCTGAAAATAATCGCTAATACAGCGGATTTAATTTCTTCTTGTCTGATATCTGTTGACTTGTGATTCATAAGTAAGTATTTGCTTGCATAATTACAACAGATTTTTTAAATGTCAAGTATTTTAAAGAAATATTTATAATAAAAGAATTAAATGTTTTTAAAAAATACTCTAATGGGCTTATTTTCAGATAGTTTAAAAATCTAATATTTGCTTTGCGGATGTGTTTTTAATATTTTATAAATTTTTTGTTCCCTGTATTTTGGTTTTTATATAAATCAATAACATTTACTACTTTTTGCTTATCCGGAATATTATTTTCTATAATGTCAGAATACACGCCTGCAATTATTTTAAATATTTTGGATTTCGGGTGTAGTTCATCAAACCACAAACTTCCCCTTTTCCTATGGTGGATTTTTTCGTAATAGGCAGTGATCTCCCTTGAATCCACATGATAAATATTGTTATATTCTTTTCCCAGTTCAATCATCATCTCATTGATTTCAAACACAATAGACCTTATTATGGATGATTGGTCGTAGGGATTAATAACTCCCCGGGTCATAAGAGGTTCCTTCAACCACAGTCCATTTTTCATTAAGATTGCCGCGCCAAAACTTCTTTTATAACTTGGAATCGCATAATCATATCCCTGCGTAATTATTTTAACGGAGTTGAATTGAGTCGAATCCATCTTTCTGAGTGATTCAAACAACATCTTATATTCCAATTTAATGGTTGCCAGAAACCGGTAAAAATTCTTATTAAGAAATCTGCGTCCGTTCACAATCTGATTTAACAAAGCGGTATCTGCTTTTCTTTCAAAATACCGGAGAGAATCCTGAGAGAAGCTGGCATCAGTACTACAATAAGCTGATTTGCAAATTGCTACCGGCTTATTCATCATTCTCAATAAAACATAGTTCCGGTAATCTTTCAAAAGAGGAGCATCTTCTGCAAGGGCTTGCGTCCGGATAAATGCAGAAAGCCTGGAATCTCCAACCATATCATTTCCTCCCCCACTGATAACAAATACATCCGGTCTGATCTTAACATATACAAACTCATATTGTAAATTGGAAATCATGTTCGACACCCAGTCTGCACCATGAGCCATGCTGTAAATAGCAAAATCATTATTTTTTTCCAGATAATCAGTTATGTCTTTTAGTAAAACCGGATATTCAAACCATGAATCTCCTTCAATAAGTACCACTTTATGATCCGGGAAAACGGCAGGATTTCTGAATCCTTTTCTGATTTGCCGATGAAATTTCTTTAGTTTCTTATCATTGGCAGTCCGGTTCAGAGTACCTATGAATCCCGCATATGCCTCGGATCTATTGAGTAAGAATGAATTTTTCCCATAATATATTGAATGGATCAATTCATTTAATTGCAGGATGTCTACATTTTGCAAATGCTGATTCAGACGAATCCAGTTGGGATCATTGTGGTTAATAAAACTGGAGGGATGGATCCAGAGTGAATCCATAAGGCGACTGACAATAATTTTACCCTCTTCTTCAACGGCTTGTTGTCCCTTTGCAAAACCGGCGAAAAGCCCGGTAAACAACATTATTATCAGTATTTTTTCCCTGAACAACATGGTAGCAAGTAATTATTTACTTACAAAGATAAGGCCTTAAATTCTTTCTGCCAAATTTTTTAATGTAAAATATCGCATAACCAATAAGTAATTTTACTGATCTTTCCCATGTCAATTTAATATGGGTTATAAATAATTCTATTCTCATATTAATAATTTGTCCTTATGCCGG
>JANTGS010000139.1 GCA_024762795.1 Flavobacteriaceae bacterium
ATTCAACTATTTTTATATGTTTTATAAATTGAAATTATTGTTGTCCGATAAAACCATGAAACAAATCTTAAAGGTTGTGCAATTAAAAGGTAGTAGGACTTTTAAGAAACTTTAGCTTACTTTTTTAATCGAATGAATTGATTGTCTGTGTTTTATATATCAAAGTTTATCAGACAATAGTGAATTGAAACATAGATTTATCAAATTATTATGGATAATAATTTGAAATTATCTTATGTTATTGCATAAAACCTTATCTTAGTCTGTAATTTTAAGTCAAAAATTAATGGGTATTTTAAGTAGGAAAAAATCACATCTGATTTTGGGAATATTCTTTTTAGGCATAGGTTTAATTAATAGATTCTACCCTATGTTCTTTGAGAATTTGATTCCAGAAAGATTTGTTGAATATAGAGAGACTATAAGTTGGGTTATAAGCATTTTTAGTATTCTTGGTGGAATAGGAATGTTTTTTAAACAAACAAGACGACTGGTAAAATGGCCTTTATTAGCAGTAATTTTTACTTCCTCTTTAGGAACTCTTAGTCAAATTTTGAATTTAGATCTAAACGAAGCAACCAATTTGTTACCTCCTTTTTGGGTAAAGTTAAAACTGCCGGTTCAAATTGGTATAGGAATCTGGTTGTGGTGGGCTACTAAAGAAGACCCGAAGCCCAAAGAAAAAAGAAAACACAAACGAAAATAATTTAAAGAATATTTTTATTTGTAAAAAATTAAACTACTACCAGCTACAAGCTGGTAGTAGTTTAATTTGGATTAAATCAGATGGGGCTAAATTCCAACGCAACTGATCTACGAGTGTGGTGATAAAGTCGTTTCCTTTTGTTCGAACTGAAATAGACCCAACACTTGAATACATTAATTTCTGGTTACAGGATCTATCCATAAAGGCAACAATCTCATGTCTGATTTTTTTTCTGGAGAAGTATAAACTATATTTATGTTTTTATCTAAAATATTTTCTGATCTGATTTTATAATCTTCTAATTGTTTTTCTGACAATTCAACGGGAGCACCAATTTCTACTGCATTTACAAGAGTTTGTGCTAAAAGTTCTAAAGTTTCGAAACGATTATATGCCTCCATGATATCTTTACCACCAATTACAACACCGTGATTTTCCATAATCATACCATTGAACCCCTTTTCAAATTCTTCTGCTATAATATCTCCTAAATTTTGCGACCCTGGTACTGCGTATTTTGCAACTCCCATTTCTTTACAAATAGCATAAGCCCATGGAGTAATCTTTGCATTTGGTTGTTTGGCTACGATACTAAAAGCAACTAAAGTCGGTTAATGATCATGAATGATGGCATTAATATCGGCTCTTTTATTAAAAATCCCTATATGAAAAGGATACTCTGAAGATGGCTTGTGAAGTCCTTCAATAGTACTATCTGTTCTAACACAATTGATATCTTTTTCTGTTAGTGTGCCCTTATCAATTCCTGTAGGTGTTATCCAAATATTGCCTTGTTCATCGCGAATAGAAATATTGCCACCTGATGTGGTAGTATTTCCTGTTTTGTATATTTTATCAAGTATTAGAGCTATTAATTCTTGAGGGTGATCTGTTTTTAGATTTACTTTTTTCATGTTATAAATATATACAATACTTCCCTAAAGTGAGACAATAATTTAAGAGTAAATTTCTTATTTTTATATCCATTCGGCAAAGTATACCCTATATCCCGGGAGCAATTCAAAGAGTCTGTTGGCAGGATGCATACATTATAATTAAGCCTTTGCTGCCTGTATGGAAGGAAAAGTTTAAACTGTTAAATAGTAATTAGGAAGTGAATGGAAGAATTATCGATAAGAACTAATACATAAATATCTGAATTTTAGTTGGTAAAAGCTGTTTGTGATCAATTTCTAATGTTTAAAAAAGAAAATTATTTTTATTATAAATAATTACAAACAATATTATATATTTGCAGTCGTAAAAATTTAAATACTTTTTTAACTAAGAAGGTTATTTTTACATGCTTTTAAAAAGGTCGCGTAGCTCAGCTGGATAGAGCATCTGCCTTCTAAGCAGACGGTCACAGGTTCGAATCCTGTCGCGATCACGAATGAATCAACAAAAAGTTGAAACGAAGCAGGCTTAAAATATAAAGCTTGCTTTTTTAATTTTAAGGGAAGCGTATGTTTCTTTTGTTGATTCTCAGCACGGAGTACTAAGGATATTTAATCCTGTCGCGATCATATTTAAAAATGGTAATAAACTGATATATTGTTTATTACGATTTTTTCTATGGCAACCATTGTGGCAACATTATATGCTTTAAATTCCTTCTAGTTGCATTTATTTACTCCTAAAATAAGAATATTGACTTGCCCACTAAGATAAATAGAAGTAATTAAGGAGTTACTTTAAAACTAATTCTAATCTCTATATGATGGGTACCAGAATAAAGACAACGGTAATAAACGACATGATCCTTGCCATAAAATTTCCACTATAAGAATCGCGTACCAGGGCAACACTGATGGTTCTTGGTGCTGAAAATCCGATTTCCTGAAGGGATCCTACCAAAGATCATCACTTCCAGACTTTCAGAATTGATACATAAAATGTTGGCTATGATAAATAAACCAAAACCCATATAAACCACAGGTTTTCTTCCAACACTATCGGAGATCGGACCAAAGAATAGCTGACATACACCGAGCCCGAGAAAGATCATGATGATCAATAACTGATTCTCACTTGGATTTGTTGTTCCCACGGTGCGTCCTATATCTTCCAGTGCAAGCAATAAAGCATCAATAGATAAAGCTACGATTGACATCAATGAGGCCATCATTGCAATAAATTCTGTTTGATTACTTTTATTCTTTTGCATGATAAAAAAAAGATCAGGCTAAACAAATAACCTGATCTAACATTCTTTAAGTTATTATTCTTTACTCGTCACCTAGGCACATACCAATACCACGGGCAGTGTGTACCAATGAAGAATTAGGCCTAACTACCTTATATTTACTGATAGCTTCTAGGAAAGGTACAGAAACAATATCGGGGTGGTGGTAGGCCACCATTTCACCGTAAGTACCTTCCATAGCCATTTCCATGGCCTTTACACCAAATTGTGTTGCCAGAATACGGTCAAAAGCAATAGGAGTTCCTCCTCTTTGCAGGTGTCCGAGTACAGTTTCACGCATATCGACCTCACAGCCATTGGCTTTTAAGTCGTTGAGTAGTTTATTGGCAATTCCTCCCAGTTTCAGGTTCATATTTCCAACTTCTTCACTTTCGTGAGATAATACCTGACCGTCAACAGGTCTCGCTCCTTCAGAAATAACAATATTCACATGACCTGTACCGGTTTTAAATCGTTTTTTTATCACATCCATGATCTTATTGATGTCGTAAGGGATCTCTGGAATCAAACAAACTTCAGCACCACCGGCAATGGCAGCATTTAAAGCGATCCATCCAGCATCACGTCCCATTACCTCTAGAATGATCACACGGTTATGTGATGCGGCAGTGGTTGTAAGACGATCAACAGCCTCTGTGGCAATCTGTACCGCAGTCTGGAAACCGAAAGTATAATCAGTGGCAGAAAGGTCATTATCAATGGTTTTTGGAACTCCTATGATGTTAAGTCCTTTCTCAAAAAGGGTTTGAGAAATTCTTTGAGAACCATCTCCACCTATATTAATTACGGCGTTTACGCCCATATACTGTAGTTTTCTGATCATTTCATCGGAACGGTCGATAAATGACCAGCTTCCATCTTTTTCCTGAACAGGCCAGGCCAGCGGACCTCCTTTTGTAGTCGTACCCAGAATGGTTCCTCCCTGTACATGAATTCCTGAAACTGTTTTTTCATCAAGGGTCATTATTTCTGTAGGCTCTCTTAAAACTCCGTCAAACGACTGGATACTTCCTATCACTTCCCAGTCTTCAGTTTGAGCGGCGCGTTTAACAATACCTCTGATCACTGCATTAAGTCCCGGGCAATCGCCTCCTCCTGTTAAAACTAAAACTCTTTTCCTCACTATTGATAATTTTTATAATTCTTATATTATTTTTTATTCTTGGATCAGTCACCAAAACTGATCCCGATACCTTTTGCCGTATGGATCAGATTATGCGACAGATTTACTTTATGATACTGATCGATCACCTGATCTAAGGCTATGGCTGTTAATTCTTCATTTTTATGGATGACAATGGTACCGTAATTTTTTTCCATTACCTGTTCAAAAGCTTTTACGCCAAGTTCTGTGGCCAGAATTCGGTCAAAGGCCATAGGAGCACCTCCGCGTTGCAAGTGTCCGAGAATGGTAATACGGATATCTGCCTCAAAATTCATTTCCTTTAATTTAGCCTTAATCTTTCTGGAAATAGCTCCTGATACAATCTCTGTTTTCTCGCCCTTTGCATAAGCTCCTTCCGCTACAACGATGTTGGCAAAACCACGTCCATCCTTAGAATATCTCGACTTTAACTTTTCGGCTACTTTATCCATATCAAATGGGATCTCGGGTATCAGACAAACTTCTGCACCTCCTGCAATGGCTGAATGCAGGGCAATCCAACCGGCATTTCGCCCCATAACTTCAAGAATTAGAATACGATTATGTGAATTTGCTGTGGTAACCAGTTTATCTACAGCATCAGTAGCTATTTGTGCAGCGGTTTGAAATCCGAAAGAATAATCGGTCTTAGAAAGGTCATTATTGATGGTCTTGGGTATTCCGATAATATTAACGCCTTTTTCAAATAATTTCTGAGAGATCTTATGCGATTCATTTCCCCCGATGTGGATCACCGCTTCAAAATTATAAACTTTCAGATTGTAGATCAGCTTATCAGTCAGATCCTCATTTTTGTAACTTCCGTCTTCTTGTAATACGGGATAGTTGAAAGGACTCCTTTTGTTATTGGTCATTAAGATAGTTCCCCCTTCTACCTGAATGCCGGCTACCATTTTTTTATCCAGAGCCACTAAATTGAGAGGTTCTGATAAAATACCATCAAAGCCGTTGATACTTCCTATGATCTCCCAGTCGTTTTCACGCTCTGCTCGTTTAACAATTGCTCTGATAACGGCATTCATACCCGGGCAATCGCCTCCGCTATTCACTATTAAAATTCTTTTCTTCATTCTAAACT
>JANTGS010000140.1 GCA_024762795.1 Flavobacteriaceae bacterium
AGCTTTATTAAATAAAACTTCTGAGATTATACAACGCAGTATCTTTTTTTATATTGTTAAAAAGATTGAAAAAAAACATAATATTTTGCAGATGATTAAATAAATTTAAATTGAAGGGCTGAATTTCAAAAATTTATGTAAAATATTGAAAATAAGTAAGTAACAAATGTTACTAATGATCAGTCAAAAACATATACGATTCCGTTGAGCAGGTCGTATTGGGTCTTTGGAATTCCATCTGCCGGATGAGTATCATAGCTTAGAGTATAAGTAAGCTTAAAAGAGAGTTTCTTGATGAGTTTGATTGAGAGGGAATTATAACTGTATATTCTGTAATCGTAAAACTTATCTATTCTGGGCTGATAAAAGGTAGTACTTGCCATGCTTATATTATTAGTTGGGAAATATCTTAAGGCAAGATATCCGCTAAACCGAAAATCATCATGGTATTCTACCGGTGGATTGTTGATCTTTTCATGTTCAAAAAGAAATATAGTTCCTAAGAATAATTTATATTTTTCTTTTTCGGTAAGTTTAAAACGAGGTCCGGCACCAATGAGTTGTCTTTGGTCTATTTTTGAGATGGAATTGTATTGGGCCTGTAAAAGTGCTTCCAGTGTTATATGTTCGTTTAATTTATAATTATACCTCAGGTGATTTGTTCCTTTATTGATAATGGCAGCATCATTTACTTTTTTATAGGAAGTATTGTTTAAGAATAAAGCAAGATGCCGACCGTTTCTATACTGCACATAAGCTGTTCCTCCAAAGAAAAGTATATTTTTTGTGTTTTTGGTAATTTGTAAATTTACTCCCACTGATCCGGAAAATCCAAGGGTGTCGGCTTCGAGACGGAAGTGTTCTATATCGATTACCTGAGCATTGATCAGGCTGAATTGTAAAATTAAAATTAAGAGGAGTAATCTTTTTGTCATTAGATTGATTTTATTCGTGAGACTCTAAAAAATTAAATTCAATTTTTTAGTTAGTCGAACTAATCCCGCTTTTTTCAAGCGGGATCTTGGTTTAACACCTCGACCCTTGGTCGATTCCTATTAAAGGGTTCAGGGCTTGCCCTGAGGTTTAATACCCTCTATTTTGAAGGACCAGACAGATCAGTATTTATCGATTACAAATTTGAGTAATTCAAACTGTTTATCAAAATTTTGCAGTAGTTAAAGTAAGATTAATCAAATACCTTAAAATTAACATAAAAAATTATTCATAAAGATTATCAAATTCGTGTTCCTCAGCCAGTTGCCTGATCCTGTTGGCATCAAAATTACCCTTTAAAAAAAGAATATGATGTTTGCTTCTGTTTTTTCGGTACAGGATTACCTCTTTGATCACATCTCCTTTTTCCTTTACAGAGATCAAAGATCTTTCATTTTCTTCATTTTTCCTCACTACATCTGTATTATTCCGAGTAATATAATTGATCTCTTTGATGATCTCATCGCTTTGCTGAGGTGTGGTTTGGGTAAATGTGATCGATTTAAAATCTTTAACATTTTTAAACAGATTGTTAAGTTCAGGGGAAGCATTTCTTAGCAGTGATCTTAAATATCCGGGTACCTGAAAAGAGGTGACATGATCATCATTCTTATGATTGTTGTAAAACTGATTAAAGGATTGTGAACTTGAACAGGCTGTTAGGTTTATAAAGGTAAATATCAAAAAAAGTTTGAAGAGGGATTTCATAATGGTTAGCATTTGTGGTTTAAAACCCTAAAAATAATATAAATTTGCTTTGATTCTCATTTTTATATTCTTTCTTTTGTATTGATATAATTTTTACATAATATTACAAATCAAATAAAAATATGTATTTTGGAAAATCGTAAATTATTGGTTATAAGCAATTCAATTATCAATATTTTCTGGGTCTTACAAATTTTGTTCGTAATCCTGCTGGTGGTATATACTTTATTGTTGATATTTCATGTAGATTTTATCGACGCCAATATTTTGAAGGGGTTTAAAATACACTTTAAAAGTATTGATTTTGTACAACCCCTTATGCATGACGGACAGGCTTATAAAATGAAACTGACCAATGGAGAGGGGAGATTGCATGCCGACTCCCTGAATCAGAACTTTATCTATTTCAGGGTTCTTGCAGCATTTATCGATTCTGTAATGTATCTGCTCATCCTTTATTTTTTACGAAAGATCCTAAAAAATCTTACTTCTGATAACTTTTTTATTCCGGAAAACGGAAAACTGATTAAAAAGATCGGATATTCTATTATTGCTCTGGCTATTATCCCGGAGGTGATCCATTATTTTACAGATAAAATGATCACTAAAAGTATCAGTATTGAAAATGTTGTGATCAAGAGTGAATTTCATTTTGATTATCAGACCATTTTGCTGGGGATCATTGTTTTTGTGATCAGTATAGTTTTTTTACGGGGAGTAGAAATAAAAGAAGAACAAGACCTTACCATATAATATGCCTATAGTAACCAACCTTGACGTACAACTGGCAAAGAATAAAATGTCACTCACCGAACTTTCGGAAAGGGTAGGTATAACTATTGCTAATCTTTCTATTTTAAAAAGCGGTAAAGCTAAGGCTATCAGATTCTCAACCCTTGAAAAGATCTGTAAAGAATTAAAATGCACACCGGGAGATATTCTTGAATATATACCGCAAGAAGATACCTGATTTCTTTAATTTTCTCCTGTTGAATCAAGTTTTTATTGAAAAACAATAAAATTATTATTGATATTCGATAAATTATTATATATTTAGACTGTTTTATTGATCCCCGTCCTCTTATATAAATGATAGATGCCTATTATAACAAACCTTGATATGCAGTTAGCTAAGAATAAAATGACTCTTACGGAGCTTTCTGAGAAAATTGGAATAGCAATTGCAAATCTGTCTATTTTAAAGAGCGGTAAGGCAAAGGCTATACGTTTTTCTACTTTAGAATTGATCTGTAAAGAATTAAATTGTCAGCCTACTGATTTGCTCGAATACGAAGAGTGATTATCTTAAAAGTTTAAATAATATTTATAATTATAAGTCCATGAAAATAACTACTTTTTACCTTTTTACAGCCTTTTTATTATTCTTTAAAGTTGAAATAAAGGCACAAACTATTTATGAGAATCAGAATATTGATGCTAAAATTACTATAGTTGATTCTTTTATAAATGTTACCGATGAGATCACTCTTCCTGACAGTTTTGTAAAACAGAACAAGAGTAATCTTGAATTCTATCTAAATAAGAACTTAAAGATTAATTCTGTCAAAGGAGCTGCAATTGAGAAACTCATCAATAAAGATCCTGAAACGGCTTCTTATGTAGACCATTATCAGCTTAAGCTAACCGGTACAAGTAAAAGTTTTACTTTAAATTACAGCGGAGTGATCAAAGATGATATTAAAAAATCTGCTGCAGAATATGCCCGGGGTTTTAGTGAGACCAAAGGGGTGATCTCTGAAACAGGTATCTATCTGGCCAATTCAACTTACTGGCTGCCAAAATTTAGCGACAAACTTTTAAGCACTTTTAACCTTACTACCGAAATAGATAAAGATTGGTCGATTGTAAGTGAAGGGAAAAGAACCGGGAACGAAGTTATTAACGAGCATAAAGTAATTACATATGATTCTCCTGAACCTATGGATGAGATCTATCTTATTGGAGCTAAATGGACTGAATATTCACAGCAAGCCGGTGATGTATTGGTTCAGGCTTTTTTGCGAACCCCGGATAAAAAACTGGCATACAAATATATGGGAATTACAAGTGCTTATCTGCAAATGTATGAGACTCTGATCGGTAAATATCCTTATACAAAATTTGCAGTAGTTGAAAATTTTTGGGAAACCGGATATGGAATGCCTTCTTTTACTTTACTGGGCGAAAAAGTAATGCGTTTTCCTTGGATTATTTACTCATCATACCCTCATGAGTTACTACATAATTATTGGGGTAACGGAGTTTTTGTTAATTATGATGAAGGGAATTGGTGCGAAGGTATTACGGCCTATATGGCCGATCATCTTTTGCAGGAACAAAGAGGTCAGGGCGATAGTTATAGAAGAAGCACGCTTCAAAAATTTACAGATTATGTAAATGCTGAAAATGATATGCCTGTAAATAAATTTTTAAACAGGAATAATGCGGCTGAGGAAGCTATTGGTTACGGAAAAGTATTGATGATGAATAATATGCTGCGCTATGTACTGGGAAATGAAGTGTTTATCAAAGCTTACCAAAAATTCTATAAAGATAATCTGTTTAAAAAAGTATCGTTTCCGGAGATCCAAAAAAGTTTTGAGGAAATATCCGGAAAAGATCTCGATGCCTTTTTTAAACAATGGGTCAACCGGAAAGGGGCGCCAACACTGAGCATCAGTAATGTAAAAACTGAAAAGAAGCAGGCTAAATACCTACTAAGTTTCACTCTGGATCAGGTTCAGAAAGAAGATGTTTTTAATCTGCAGATACCTGTTGCCATCTTTGAAGAAGGGGTTGAAGATGTGGTTTGGAAAGATATTTGGATGGATAAAAGATCACAAATTTTTACCTTAGAGCTCAATCAAAAACCTCTGCAAATTGATATTGATCCACAATTTAACCTGATGAGAAGGGTAAGCAGGGGAGAAGTGCCTGCATCATTATCTCAGGTGTTTGGTCATAAACAAATGACTATTGTGATTCCTTCATCGGGAGATCATTTGGACGCGTATCAAAAAATGGCACAAACCTGGAAATCTTCACAAGAAGCCCAGGGAAAAAGTACAAGCATTGTTAGTGATAAGGATTTGAAATCGATCCCTTCGGAAGAATCAGTCTGGATCATGGGTTATGAAAATAAATTTTATAACAAAGCTTTACAAACCGATTATAGAGATTCTTTCGATACTTCTAAAAATGAAACCATTGCTAAAATGGCCAAAATTGGAGCTTTGGTTTATGCGATACCCAATCCTGATAACTCCTTACAAACTATTGGTTTTGTGGGAAGTAATTCGGATAAAAGTATTGAGGCCTTAACAGGAAAGTTGTTACATTACGGAAAATACGGGTATCTGGGTTTTGAAGGCGATGAAGCAAAAAATGTTTTAAAAGGCTCATTACCGGTATTAGATTCCCCTTTAAATGTACAGATA
>JANTGS010000141.1 GCA_024762795.1 Flavobacteriaceae bacterium
AACATTTATCTATTCTAATCAATGTTATGTTATTTTTAAACATTGTAACAGCAGAATAGTATAATTTGGAAAAACTACTGACTCAGGGTGATTCCTGATCTATATTTGGCAGGTGGAACACCGGTTATGGTTTTAAAAACCCTTGAAAAATGATACCTGTCGGAAAAACCTAAAATATAAGAAACCTCATCAATGGTATCGGAGGAATGATCAAAAAACTGACAGGCTCTGGCGATTTTTCGTTTTTGAATAAAACTGTGCAGTGTAAAGCCCATTTCCGACTTAAAAAGTCTTGCAAATGAATTAGGAGCCATATTTACCTCATCCGCCAGCGACTTGTTGGTAAATTTTTCATTCATATTGATCTCTATGATCCTGAGTATTTTTAAAACTCGATCGTCAATATTGATGGTATTCCACAATTCTTTTTCCAGACTTGACAGCACATCCAGTATAAACGACTGGATCCTGAGATTTTCTTTTAGAGAGAAATTTGTGTTCTCAATTTTTAAAACTGAAGTGATCTCATTGATCTTTTTCTGAAGATCTTCGTTGAGTTTCAACCGGTGTATCCCCGGAGCAACATTATCAAAAGGAACCCCCAGGTTAAAGTGAATGAACAGGTGAATAAGCATATCGTTTCCAACCCTGGTTTCATCATCTGAAGCTTCGATCACATGTCCGTTTACATTGATTCCTTTTTTAAAAAGATGTTTTTTCTTGAATCGGGTATGAAAAGGAGTAAATGGCGGAATAATGTACACATAACCGGGTTCCATATCAAAATCCTTGTTGTTGTAATTCAACATACCCCCTTCATTTCTGTTCCAGTAAATTCTCCAGTAAGGGAAAACCATATCATAACAATCCCATAAGCTTAACGACCAATATCTGCAGAGCAGAACTTTTAGGTCGATATGTGTAAATATTTGCCTTTGGTTTGAAGGATCACCTTCGCCTTTTTTTCTTACATATCTCATGCGTGTTTATTTTAGACATAAAATATAGGATTTTATATATTTCTTTTCAGCTTTCCTAATGATATATTTGTTTACTGAATAATATCACAAAGCTAAAGAAAAAACAGATATGAAAGATCTAAAACTCCCATTACAGGTAAAGCAAGAGCTGGAGCGGGTTTCAAAGGTGGCAGGCTACCTTTGGGACAGAGAATGGGCAGAAAGGAATGCCGGAAATATATCGTTGAATTTAACTTCTTTTTTTACAAAGGAAGAAGTTCAGGGTAAAGGGGAATTTATTCCCTTTGATCTGCCAAAGGAGGTTGCTGGGTATGTTATTTTTGTAACCGGAACAGGCTCTTATTTAAGAAGCCTTATCGATGAGATGGAAGAAGCTTCCTGCATCATCTATATCAACGAAGAGGCAACGGGTTATCATATCATCTGGGGAGGTAAACCGGAAGGTTTCAGGCCTACAAGTGAGTTGATCTCACATATTAAGATCCATCATTTTAATTCGATTCACAAACCGGATCAAATTGCAATTATACATACCCATCCTATCGAACTGATTGTGATGAGTCATCATAAGTTATTTCAGGATGAAGAAAAATTCAACCATTCTTTATGGAAAATGTGTCCTGAAGTACGTGTGTTTACCCCAAAAGGAGTTCACTGCACACCCTATGCCTTATCAGGAACCGAAGCTTTGGCAGATGTGACGATTAAAGGATTAAAAACCCGTGATGTAATTCTGTGGGAGAAGCACGGAGCCCTGTCAACAGGAACCAATATGGATACGGCATTTGATCTGATAGATGTATCCAATAAGGGAGCCAAATTATTACTTGCCTGCTGGTCGGCAGGATTTGAACCGGAAGGACTTACAGATTTAGAATTAAAAGAGCTGGAGCAATTTTTTTAAAAACAAAAGTATATATGAGCAGATTAATAGGTAGATTACCAAAAGTAGGAATAAGACCCGTAATAGACGGGAGAGAAGATGGTGTAAGAGAATCACTGGAAGATCAGTGTATGAATATGGCAAAAGCCGCAGCAAAACTCATTGAGGAGAACTTCCGTTTTCCAAGTGGTGAAAAAGTAGAATGTGTTATTGCTGATACCAATATCGGAGGTGTAGCAGAAGCAGCGATGTGTGCTGATAAATTCCAACGTGAAGGAGTTGGGGTTTCTTTAACGGTAACTCCCGCCTGGTGCTATGGAACCGAAGTAATGGATACCGATCCTTTGATCCCGAAAGCAGTTTGGGGGTTTAACGGTACTGAAAGACCCGGAGCAGTTTATCTGGCGGCAGCACTGGCCGGTTATTCACAAAAAGGCCTGCCTGCATTTGGCATTTACGGGCGTGATGTTCAGGATGCCGGAGATACAAATATCCCTGAGGATGTAAAAGAAAAGCTGTTGAGATTTGTTAAATCTTCTTTGGCAGTAGCACAAATGAAAGGAAAATCCTATCTCTCCATTGGCTATAGTTCTATGGGAATTGCCGGATCGATGGTCGATTCAGATTTCTTTCAGGATTATCTTGGCGTAAGAACCGAATTTGTTGAGTCGATAGAAATTCTGAGGCGAATGGATGAGGGGATATACGATCAGGAAGAATTTAAAAAAGCACTGGCATGGACAAAGAAAAATTGTAAGGAAGGTGTTGATTATAACAGTGAGGAAAAAAAGGCCGATGCAAAAAGAAAAGAACAGGAATGGGAAACCGTAGTTAAAATGACCCTGATCTGTAAAGATATGATGATCGGTAATCCGAAGTTAAAAGAGATTGGATACAATGAAGAATCCCTGGGCAGAAATGCTATTATGGGTGGATTCCAAGGACAGCGTCAATGGACAGATTATCAGCCAAATGCCGATTTTACCGAGTCGATATTGAACTCTTCTTTCGACTGGAACGGAATCCGTGAAGCTTTTGTTTTTGCAACTGAGAATGATTCCTTAAACGCAGTTTCCATGCTCTTCGGTCATTTGTTATCCAACAGAGCTCAGATGTTCTCTGATGTACGTACTTACTGGAGTCCGGAAGCGGTAAAAAGAGTTACCGGAAAAGAACTTACCGGAATTGCTGAAAACGGGATCATTCACCTAATCAACTCGGGTTCAACCACCCTGGATGCTACAGGTCAGCAGTCGGATGAAGAAGGTAATCCGGTAATGAAACCTTTCTGGGAGATTACCGAAGAGGAAGTTCAAAAATGTCTTGACAATACACAATGGCCTCAGGCTATAAAGACCTATTTTAGAGGAGGTGGATATTCTTCACAATTTAAAACCAAAGGAATTATGCCTTTGACCATGTCGAGAGTTAATATTGTAAAAGGAATAGGCCCTGTTTTACAGATTGCTGAAGGATGGAGTGTAGAATTACCTGATGATATTCATGCTGTTCTTGACAAGAGAACTAATCCAACCTGGCCAACCACCTGGTTTGTACCCAGATTAAGTGAAAAAGGCAATTTTAAAGATGTATATTCAGTAATGGCTAATTGGGGAGCCAACCACGGTGCGATTTCCTACGGGCATATCGGTGCCGATCTGATCACGCTGGCTTCTATGCTGCGTATTCCTGTAAATATGCATAATGTTGACGAGGATAATATCTTCCGCCCAAGCGTATGGAATTCATTTGGATCTGAAAAAGAAGGAGCAGATTACAGAGCCTGTAAAAATTATGGTCCGTTATATGGGATAAAATAACAGAGGATGACAGATGTAATTGCCATTTTTGATATTGGGAAAACGAATAAGAAAATCTTTTTATTCGATAAAAACCTGACAATCGTTTATGAAGATATCATCCGTTTTGATGAGATTAAAGATGATGATGGTTTCCCTTGTGATGATATTGAAGCAATTGAAAACTGGATCGATTCAATGATCAAAGCTATTCAAAAAGAAGGCAATTACAGAGTTAAAGCCATTAATTTTACAACACACGGTGCTACAGTGGTTTATCTCGATGAAAACGGGAAAAGAATAACGCCACTTTATAATTATCTAAAACCACTGGAGGATGTAGATTTTACCGAGTTTTACAATAAATACGGAGGGGTAAATGAATTTTCACGAAAAACAGCTTCTCCTGCCTATGGTATGCTCAATGCGGGTTTACAGATCTATTGGTTAAAGAATAAAAAATCGCAATACTGGGAAAGAGTAAGATCGATCCTGCATTATCCGCAATATCTGAGTTATCTTTTTTCAAAGAAGATTACAGCTGATTTTACTTCTATTGGAGCACATACCGCTACATGGGATTTTGACAAGATGGAATACCATTACTGGCTTGAGAAGGAAGGAATCAGTTTACCGGAACCTGAAAAAGGAGATGAGGTTGTGTTTATTAAAGATAGAGATGACAAGATTGCAGTAGGTTTGGGATTACATGACAGCTCTTCTTCGCTTATTCCGCTTTTGCAGGAACATACCGGTGGAGAATTTATTTTACTTTCCACAGGTACTTGGGTCCTCAGTATGAACCCCTTCAGTAAAGAAATACTTACTCAATCACAACTGGAGCAGAATTGTTTGTGTTTTTTAACCCCTGACAAACAACAGGTAAAATCATCTATGCAGTTTCTGGGACACCTGCATGAAGTAAATGAAAAGAAGATCTCGGAGTTTTTTAATGTAAAAGAAGACCGGTTTTTCACCATGGAGCTCAATAAAGAGCTTTGTAAGGAAGTAATTGGTAGATCTGAAAAGATATTTTTTCCTAATGGAATTCCGCAGGATTTCATGGCAGATCTTCAACAAATCAACAGTTTTAAAACTTATAAAGAAGCCTATACACAGCTGATGTATGAGATTAGCAAGATGGTTTTTGAGGGGATAGAACTGATCTTGGATAAGGATCACAATTTAAAGGATATTTATATTTCAGGAGGGTTTAGCAAGAATGAATATTTTAAGTATTATTTAAGTGAGTTGTTACCGGAGGTTCAGGTTAAAATATCAGAAATAAGCAATGAAAGCGCCCTTGGAGCTGCGTTGCTGATAAGAAAACATTTAATTACGAACTAGTTTTTATTAGCTTATTTGAGTTTTTTATATTGAGTTTTGAGAAAAGGGGCGTTTTTTAAGGAAACGTCTCTTCTTTGTTTAGAGATTCTTCT
>JANTGS010000142.1 GCA_024762795.1 Flavobacteriaceae bacterium
GCCCTTTGGAAGCTCGTTGTGTACGATAAAAGAAGATAAAATATGAAACAAATTACTTTCACTTTTAGATACATAAAATACCCTTGCCTTATTTTTATTTATATAATTTAATATATCTTTCGTAAAATTTACGATTTTTCTTTTGTGGGGGGAAACCATTGCCAGTGTGCTGATCCGTTTTATGGTCTTGGCACTATGTGAAACGATAATTGTATCATCTATATCAGAGATTACATCAATTTTCCCCGGTGAACCTTTATAAAAAACAGGATATTTTTGATTGATAAGAAGTTTTTTGTTTCGATAAAAAATACTGATATCTGGCTTTTCCTTTATGGAGTAGTTGAGTTCTATACTGAATGCGCCTTTGTCATTTGTACTTACTTTATATTCAATTTTATTAAGAATGATAGACAGAGAGGCGTTTTTCAGAGGTGGAATTATATATGAATTTATTACATTGCTCAGGTTGGCTCCAGCACTTATTTTACTTTCCTGTTTTTTTGGGTTTGAATTCAAAACAACGCCCCTAAGCATACTTATCGATGAAAAAGTAATAATCGATATTTGCCATACATACGCCATAAGACTTAATACACAATAAATTTTAAAAAAAATCCGGGGCATTGCTATACCCCGGAAATTAAGTCTGCTCCTTTATTGGTTTTGAGAAGATATTTCTTTTTTAAACTCTGCTACTGCAGTATCGAATTGATTTACCATATCAGATGAGATCTTTTTTGGCAGCTCATGAAGTTTCTTAATTTTTAAAGACAGCATGATATAGGCAATTCCTACAACAACTAAAGAAATACCTGTCCATGTTACAATGGTCATTCCTCCAAATAAGGGATTTAAAATGATAATCCATGCAAAAATGGTTAAAAGAATGCCAAAGGCCAGATAATAACCCCAGTCCATCATTTTATATGATTTTAATTCAAAAGAAAATCCGATGAGAGCGAATGCTCTGAACAAAATCCAGAATCCAACATAAAATGGTAAAATTACCATTGTGACCTCCATATTGTTGATCAGTATAATACCAAGAATCAATTCCATGATTCCCAATGCCAGCTGCCAGCCCCAGCCATCAATTTCTTCTCTGTTGGAGAATGCAAACCAGGATTGAAAAATGCCTGAGAAAATCATGCTGATGGCAAAGAAAACAGCAAGAGTAACATAACTTTCCATCGGTTTTGAGAAAACAAGAATTCCCATTCCGATAAAAATAACGCCCAGTATCGTTAAAACCCACCAGTTTTTAATACTACGTTTCATGTTCTTAATTGTTGAGATTGTTGATTTTAAAGTGTCCATTTTTATTTAAAGTTTGGTTAATAAAATTGTTTTTAAAGAGTTTAAAGATACATAATTTGGATGTCTTTTCAAATAAGTTGTTTAATGGTTTGACGATAAGGATCTGATAATTATACGATTAATACTGTATGAAGTTCTTATAACTTGATTGAAACATAGAAAAACAAATGCTGCAAATCTGCAATCAATCACTTAAATATTTGATACGACCTCTTCATAGATAGATATAATGTAAACTGAAAACCTGAGATTTTTATAGATTATTTCAAGTGTTTCCAGGCTTCAGAAATTTCATCAGAAAAATGCTCACATTTGTCTACAGTAATTTCTTAATGGGTTTCTATTTTTCTTTTGAGCTCATTGATCTTTTTCTAAATATCTTCATTAATTACATACCAGTTTTTTTCCGTTTTTTCGTCCGTTTTTTTAGAACGTAATTTTAGTAGTAAAATCTTGTTTTTGAAATGCTTGATCTTATCTACGGCTTACTCAGATAAATGTAAAGTGCTTTTTTAGTATTAAGAGGATTTTCTGAGATATTGCTTTTTAAATGTGTAAAAAGGGAACACGTAACACCGAAACACAAAAACATTAAATCTAATATCTATAACTCATTTACCGTTTTACGAATAGCAACCAGTTTGGTCATAAGATCTTCGAGATGATCGAGGTGAAGCATATTGGCTCCATCTGATTTGGCATGGGCCGGATCAAAATGTGTTTCGAGGAAAAGCCCGTCAACACCAACCGCTATTCCTGCCCGGGCAATGGTTTCGATCAGTTCAGGTTTTCCACCGGTAACGCCACTGGCCTGATTGGGTTGTTGTAAAGAATGTGTGATATCTAAAATTGTGGGTGCGTATTGTTGCATCACCGGAATTCCTCTGAAATCAACTACCATATCCTGATAGCCAAACATGGTTCCACGATCGGTGATCATGGCCTGATCATTTCCACTGTCTTGAACCTTTTTTACAGCATGTTTCATAGATTCGGCACTCATAAACTGTCCTTTTTTCAAATTCACTACTTTTCCGGTTTTTGCCGCAGCAACCACCAAATCGGTCTGACGAACCAGAAAAGCCGGGATCTGCAATACATCTACATAGGCAGCTGCCAAAGCAGCATCACTGCTCTCATGAATATCAGTTACAGTAGGAATATCAAAAGTATTTCCTACTTTTTCAAGGATCTTTAGGGCTTTTTTATCTCCAATTCCGGTAAAACTGTCAATTCTCGACCGGTTGGCTTTTTTAAAACTTCCTTTAAAAATATAGGGAATCTTCAGTTTATCAGTAATCGCAACAATTTTTTCGGCTATTCGCAGGGCCATTTCTTCCCCTTCAATGGCACAGGGTCCGGCCAGTAAGAAAAAATTGTTTTTATCGAGATTCTTAAGTTTAGGAATTTTATAAAGATCCATAATTTAAATTTTTGTAAAGATACGGTTTATGGCACAGAGTTTAAAAAATAGAAATATCCCATTGTAATTGGAATCGATTTCCTTTCATATAGTCCTTGTCTTCTGTTTTGGTTTTTAGGTAAGAATAGTCAAAGGTCAACTTGTTTTTATGTCCCTTAAAATACCAGTTACAACCAACGGTATATTCATAATTATTATTTTCTGAAATGTCAATATTAGGGTTATAAAAAGCTTGTCGGGCAAATATTTCCAGGGATTTTGGAAATTGACTAAAACTTTGATTAAAAAAATACCCCAATTGTACATAGTTTCCGATAAGAGTAGTTTGATTTAAATTAATTCGGTCATCAATATATTTATAATGGAATTCCTGCTGCCAGGATAATCCTTTGAATTTAAAAGCAGTTTCCAATAAAAACTGGTCTATTTTATATTGTCCGTCTACACCTTCTTCAAAACCGGGTAGTTGGCCTCCTCCGGCAGTTGAAAATTTAGTATATCTGCTTGTATTTGTAACACCTGCAATCGCAAAAGAAGAAATAAATTTTTGATGAATCTTTAAATCTGAACCTGTGAACTTCAGTACTTCCCCATTTGGATTCCATTGCAACCTAAGTAAATACATAAAAGTAGAATCGTCATTAGAAGAGCCACTTCTGCCGGTTCCGGAAAAAACAGATGCCCAATAACTAAAATTTGCAGCTCCATTACCTTGCAGGTTTCCATAAAGAGAAATTCCTTGTTGTCTGTCAATAGTAAAAATGCTATTTAAAATAGAACGGTCAACAAGCTGTTGTGATCCGGATGAAATAATACGTTCTCTGGAATACCTTGCTTTCCATTGTCCTACTTTTAATTTTAAAAAAGGGTACTTTTCAATCATTATTCTATAATCAAGTAAATTGCCACCAACAATATCCTGTTCAAAATAATATTTAAAATAGGGCTTAAAAGCATGGCCTCCAATTTTTATCCTTGCCCGGTTTATTTTAAAGTTGGTATGTTCATCAATAAATTCTTGATCCTTAATGGGTATTTCATCATGAATAAAAGTTGTACGAAACTGTCCTCTAAAATCTATTTGCAGTAAATAATTATCTTCCAAAAAATGAAACTCAAAACCTTTGCCTTTGGTCACATAAAAATCATCAGATTGCTGTTGTGAGAAGATCACAAAAGGGAAGAACAGAAAAATAAGTATAATTTTTTTCATATCAAACTGAGGATTTACTTTGTGAGTTCCTGAAACATATTCTCCAGATTCATTATTTTTTGTTGCATCTGTAATGTTTTAAGTCCGTTTTCCTGAGCAAAATCAAAAACTTTAGGGCGCATATCTTCTTGAGTATCAAAACTGATCTGCCAGGTGTTTTCAAAGATATTTTTTAACCATTTGAGATGAGGTAATCCTTTTAAAAGTTCGGGTTCAACTCTTAGATCAAATTCCACTTCCAAGACCTGTTCTTGTTTTCCCAGAAGATCTTTCAGATTCTTATCTGCAACGATTTCTCCCTTATTGATGATAATTACCCGGTTACACATGGCTTCCACCTCCTGCATGATATGTGTAGAAAGTAAAACTGTTTTTGTTTTCCCCACTTCTTTGATAAGGTTTCTGATGTCGAGCAATTGATTCGGATCAAGCCCGGTAGTGGGTTCATCGAGAATAAGTACTTCCGGATCGTGGAGCAGGGCGGCAGCCAGGCCTACTCTTTGACGGTAACCTTTAGAAAGCTGGTCTATTTTTTTATTCTTTTCAGGGGTAAGTCCCACCAGATCGATCACTTCATCAATCCTTTTTTTTGAAATATTATGGATATCTGCATGGAAACCTAAATATTCTTTTACATAAAGATCGGTATAAAGCGGGTTATGTTCGGGTAAATAACCCACAGATCTTTTAACTTTGATCGGCTCTTTGGAAACATCAGCTCCATTTACGATCACAATACCTTCATCCTGAGAAATATAGTTAGTCAGTATCTTCATCATGGTAGATTTACCGGCACCATTAGGCCCGAGAAAACCAACGATCTCTCCTGATGTAATTTCAAAACTCACCTCACTGAGAGCCTTCTGTTTTTCATAAAATTTTGTAGTGTTTTTTACCGAAATAGACATACTGTATCTTTTATATCACAAAGAAACAAAACTTTATTTAAAAATATATCACAAACCCGACTTAAAGGCCTGATTGGATTATAAGCTTAATAATCATTTTCTTTTTTTTTAAATTATTTGTTAAAAAACAATTAAATATTGTTGTAATTGAAAAATATATTTATAGATTTGCTG
>JANTGS010000143.1 GCA_024762795.1 Flavobacteriaceae bacterium
AGTCTCTGGTGATCTTATAATCGAGATCAAATCCTAAATTTCCACTAAAATTAAATGTGTTTAGATTATTGGCCTGCCCCAGGTTTGCAATTTGATCCCTAAGAATCATAGAGACCTGATTATTGGTTAAAACGAATGTACTAAATCCACCTACAATATTCAACCCAACTTTACTGTCGTACAGGTTGTATTTCATTTCCAAAGGGATCTCCAGATAATCAAATGACTGATTCAGGTCTCCACTGATACCTGATTTGTTTAAATTACTTGAAGCAGATGCCGGAAAATCATCATTGGAGCCAAGTGACAGATGAATTCCGTTGTATTTTGTATTTATATTATGATTAATCGATTTTGATGAGGAAACAACTGCATTTACATTTTTAGTATTATAAGCCAATTCCAGTTTATTGATACCGGTTTGAACTCTGAATTTATCCGTTATTTTATAATCCAGCTTAATACCGTAAGAAAGGGCTTCATCAGATACAATAGAATTGTTTTTTAAATCCTTACTGATCGGTGATCCTTTTTGTAAGGAATTCATATAAACCGGAGATATTGTAGGCCCTACAGACCATTTCTTATCTTTATTTCCTTTTTTTGTCACCTCGGCCACCTGACTTCCATATTCTTCAATATCCGATTTTTTAAAGAGCTCAGTGTTTAGGTTTTTATTAAAGTTTGTAGATTCCGCTTCGGTTACATTTGAGATATCCTCTTCATAAGCCACATCTTCCAGATAATTATTTTCAGTAATCAGAATTTTAGCTGAATTATCTTCCTGACCGGCCTGTCCTTTTGTTGTTTTTACTGCAACGGGATTTTTAGACTGTTGTTTGGTCTTTTTAAACACAGGCGTCAAAACCGAGTTGGCATCCTGATCGGTTACAGAGGTATTAAAATCAGGAATAGAGAAATCACTGGTATTGAACTGTATCCTTTTACCGGTTTTAAAATAACTGAATCCTAAAGAGAATAAGAGTAAAAAAGCAACAGCAATACCGCTGACCTTTTGCCATAAAGGTAAGATCCTCTTCTTCTGTTTGCCCTGAAGACGATTTTCAATATTGTTCCAGACATGCTTACCGGGATAGATCTCCATATCTTTGAAGTTCTCCTGAAAAACCCTGTCTATGTTTTTATACTCTTTCATTAGTTAAACAAACCAACATTTTTTTGCTGTTGGGTCATCTCAATTTTTTCTTTTAATATTAACCTTGCTCTTGATAAATTCGATTTCGAGGTTCCTTCTGCAATTCCTAAAAGATCTGAGATCTCTTTATGGGAATAACCATCAAGAACATATAAATTAAATACCATTCTATACCTTTCCGGCAACTCCTGAATAATCTTTAACAAATAATCTAAGGAGATTTCCTCCTCGTCAACCTCAACATCCACTTCATCGGGCAAATCATTCTCAACCAGATTCAATACATTCTTCTGACGATATGTTTGTAAAGCTGTATTGATCACAATCCGTTTCATCCAGCCTTCAAATGAACCTTTGAACTTAAACTGATCGATCTTATCAAAAATCGTTATAAACGCATCCTGTAAATTATCTTCTGCTTCCTGCTTATTTCGAGAATATTTTAAACATAAACCAAACATCTTTCCCTCGAACAGGTGATATATTTCCGATTGTGCTTTGATATCTCTTCTCTTACACTTTAGTATGAGTCTTTTTAAGCCCATTAACTTACTTTTTGCTATAAATTTATTGTTCTACATCCGTTTTGTGACCGATAAATTTACAACAAAAAATAAAACCACCACATTTTTCAAAGAAAAAAACAACGTTTTTGTATATTTTAAGATACTGATTAAACAACTTGGTTGCGTAAAAATATCTTACTTTTGCTCATATTTTTTGATATGGACACTGCTTCTGTTTTTAAAATTACTAATGGGGAACAATTTAGTAGGGAAGCCTTGAAAGTTTTTGATTTTCAAAGCAGAAAGAATCCGGCCTACAAAGAATTCTTATCCTTGCTAAAGATCTCGCCAAAAAGTATCCGGAAGATTGAAGACATTCCTTTTTTACCTATCCGGTTCTTTAAATCGCATCAAATTGTAAGCAATCATAAAAAAGAAGAAAGAATTTTCTTAAGCAGCGGAACAACAGGCATGAGTCCAAGCAGGCATTTTGTAACCGATCTTTCTGTCTATCAAAAGAGTTATTTTAAAGGATTTGAAATGTTTTATGGTAACCCGGAAAAGTACAATATTCTGGCTCTTTTACCCAGCTATCTCGAGCGCTCAGGCTCTTCACTGATCTATATGGTTAACGATCTCATTAAAAAAAGCCGGTCGGAACACAGTGGTTTTTACTTGCATAATTTTGACGAATTGAATGAAAAGATCCTATATCTTGAAGAAAAAAAAGAAAAAACTCTGCTTATCGGAGTTTCCTACGCCTTACTCGATTTTACAGAAAAATATCAGTTCTCTTTAAAAAATACCTATGTGATGGAAACAGGAGGTATGAAAGGCCAAAGAAAAGAAATGGTAAAAGAGGAACTTCATCAAACATTAGGTCGAAACTTCGGGGTAGATAAAATTCATTCAGAATACGGAATGACCGAACTTTTATCTCAAGCCTATTCAAAAGGAGATGGTATTTTTAAAACACCTCCGTGGATGAAAATTGTGATTCGCGATACTGAAGATGCCTTAACCTTGCTCCCATACGGAAAAACCGGTGGGATCAACATCATCGATCTGGCCAATATCAATTCCTGCTCTTTTATTGCTACTCAGGACCTTGGGAAAGTCCATTCCGATAAAACCTTCGAAGTAGTAGGACGCTTTGACAACTCCGATATCAGGGGTTGCAACCTGATGGTGGTTTAAACTGCTTTTAACAAGAAATAGTTTCTTTTCCCTCTTTGCAGGAGCACAAATTTATCAGCGATTAACTCTTCTGTCTTAATTTTAAAATCTTCTTTGACCTTTTCTTTATTTACCGAAATTGAATTTTCTTTTAATGCTCTCCTGGCTTCACCATTCGATTTTAAAAAACCTGTTTCTTCAACCAGCGCACTGATCATATCAATTCCTTCCTCTAAAAATTCTTTTGAAACCTCAGCTTGCGGAACCCCTTCAAAAACATCTAAAAAAGTTTGTTCATCCAATTGTTTCAGGTCATCAGCCGTAGATCTTCCAAAAAGAATTGATGAGGCTTTGATAGCATTTTCTAAAGCTTCTTCACCATGTGTCATACGGGTTACTTCTTCGGCAACGGTTTTTTGCAGCAATCGCATATGCGGAGCTTCCTGATGGTCTGCAATGAGTTTTTCAACTGTTACCCTGTCTAAAAAAGTAAAGATCCTGATATATTTCTCAGCATCCGCATCACTCGAATTGATCCAGTACTGATAAAATTTATAGGGGGAAGTTCTTTTGGCATCCAGCCAGATGTTTCCACCCTCGGTCTTCCCGAATTTAGTTCCATCAGCTTTGGTAACCAGCGGACTTGTTAAAGCGAAGGCTTTCCCCTGTACTTTTCTTCTGATCAGCTCAGTTCCTGTGGTGATATTCCCCCACTGATCACTTCCTCCAATCTGAAGTTTACAGTTCTTATTTGAATACAGATGTAAGAAATCATATCCCTGAACCAACTGATAGGTAAATTCAGTAAAACTCATTCCTTCTTTGGCCTGATCGTTCAAACGGTTCTTTACCGAATCTTTGGCCATCATATAATTTACGGTAATATGTTTACCGATATCACGGGCAAATTCGAGAAAAGTAAGCTCCTTCATCCAGTCATAATTGTTTACCAGCTCAGCACTGTTCTCTTTATCACCTGAAAAATCGATAAATCTTTCGAGTGTTTTCTTAACTCCTGCTATATTTTTCTTTAAAGTTTCTTCATCTAAAAGATTTCTTTCTGCAGATTTTCCCGAAGGATCTCCGATCATCCCGGTAGCACCTCCCAAAAGCGCAATGGGTTTATGACCGGATCTTTGAAAATGCATCAAAAGAATGATCTGTACCAGACTCCCGATATGCAATGAATCAGCGGTAGGGTCAAAACCTATATATGCTGTTGTAACTTCTTTTTGTAACTGTTCTTCTGTTCCCGGCATGATGTTGTGTAACAATCCGCGCCAGCTTAATTCTTCAACAAAATTATAACTCATCTCAAAAAAATTTTGGCAAAGATAAAAAAGATACCCTCACAAACAGGTTCTGCAAGAAAGTTCTTTATGTTTTTAAAAGAAAATTTTTTAAAACCGATTATTTTAAATTATTTTACATCTTTAAGCAGCTATAAAAAACGAGTATGATTTTAGTAACGGGAGGTACCGGACTTGTAGGATCACATCTTTTATATCACCTATCGCAACAGGGTGATAAAATTCGTGCAATTTACCGTCTGGATAGTGATCTGCAAAAGCTTAAAAAAGTATTCGGTTATTATACTTCTGATCCCGAAAGCCTTTTTAATAAAATCGAATGGGTTGAGGCTTCGCTGAATGATATTTCCGAACTTGAAAAGGTATTTGACCAGATAACACAGGTTTACCACTGTGCTGCTGTGGTGTCATTTGATCCGAAAGATTATCATATCATGCGAAAGGTAAATATTGAAGGGACTGAAAATATTGTAAATCTGAGTATCTTAAATAAGATCGATAAATTATGTTTTGTAAGCTCCATCGCAACTTTGAGCAAATCCGTTAACGGAAACGAGATCACCGAAGAAAATTACTGGACCAACACTGAGGGAAAAAGTGGATATGCCATTACCAAACAAGGGGCTGAAGCAGAAGTGTGGAGAGCCAGCCAGGAAGGGGTTGATGTAGTGATTGTAAATCCGGGAGTAATTTTAGGGCCCGGTTTCTGGGAAAAAGGTACCGGAAAACTCTTTGATAAGATCTATAAAGGATTCAAATATTATACCAAGGGTGTAACCGGTTTTGTAGGTGTAAACGATGTGGTTAAAGCCATGATGCAGCTT
>JANTGS010000144.1 GCA_024762795.1 Flavobacteriaceae bacterium
AGCGGCATTTGTCCCTGAATACTGGCATAACCCATTCTGTTGAGTTTGTTATGCAAAACGGTAATATCAGAATATCCTACAATCCATTTCGGATGCCTTTCAAACTCGGTAAAATCAATATCATCAATAATTCTTACAGCCCCGTAACCGCCTCTTGCGGCCCAAATAGCTTTGATACTCGGATCATCCAGTGCTTTTTGCAGATCTTCAAGACGCTGTTCTTCACTGCCTGCAAAAGTGTGATTTTGTGTAAAAAGATGATTTCCCAAAAAAACCACCAGCCCCCAGTGATTAGCCAGTTTGATACCTGCATCGATAGAACTTTTGTCTTTGATCCTTCCGGCTGGAGCCAGAATCATAATGGTATCTCCCTTTTTAAGGTAGGGAGGTTTGATGATATCTCTCTTGATCGAGGTGGCTTCTCCTTCTCTTGCCTGAGAAAATGCAAACGAACCTGAAAGTATAAAAAGTACCAGAAAAAATGAAGTTATCTTTGATAAATACATGATTGAAATTTTGGATAAATTTAATCTATTTTTTTATTTGAGAATTACAAATGCCGTTTTTATTGATTTTCTTACTTTTGTGGTCTTAAATTTTCATTATGAAAGATCCTGAAAAGTCTGGTTTAACACCAGAGAGATATACCATTACAGCAGCTTTACCTTATACTAATGGTCCGGTACATATCGGGCATTTGGCCGGAGTATATATTCCAGCTGATATTTATTCGAGATATCTGCGGATGAACAACAAGGATGTGGCCTTTGTTTGCGGATCGGATGAGCACGGTGTCCCCATCACATTAAAAGCAAAAAAAGAAGGGGTCACTCCACAGCAGGTGGTGGATAAATACCATGCTATTATTAAACAATCATTTAAAGATTTTGGGATCAGTTTTGATAATTATTCAAGGACTTCTGCAAAGATCCATCATAAAACGGCTTCAGAATTCTTTAAAAAATTATATGATAACGGTAAATTTATAGAAGAGACCTCTGAACAACTTTATGATGAAGAGGCCAAACAATTTCTGGCTGATCGTTTTGTGATCGGTACTTGTCCGAAATGCGGTAATGAAGAAAGCTATGGCGATCAGTGTGAAAAATGCGGTACTAGTCATAACGCTACCGATCTGATCAATCCTAAATCGGCCATTACCGGAAATGTACCAACCCTAAAAGAAACCAAACACTGGTATTTGCCTTTGAATGAATATCAGGAATGGTTAAAAGAATGGATTTTGGTGGGGCATAAGAATGACTGGAAAACCAATGTGTTGGGGCAGGTAAAATCATGGACAGATGACGGATTAAAACCACGTGCCGTAACCCGGGATCTCGACTGGGGAATTCCGGTTCCTGTAGAAGGTGCTGAAGGAAAGGTTTTATATGTGTGGTTTGATGCGCCTATCGGATATATTTCCTCTACCAAAGAATGGGCAGAAAGGGTTGGAAAAGACTGGGAGCCTTATTGGAAAGATAAGGAAACTAAAATGGTACATTTTATAGGCAAAGACAATATTGTTTTCCACTGTATCATTTTCCCGGCTATGCTTAAGGCAGAAGGAAGTTATATTTTACCGGAAAATGTTCCTGCAAACGAGTTTTTAAATCTCGAAGGCGATAAGATTTCTACCTCAAAAAACTGGGCGGTATGGTTGCATGAATATCTGGAAGAATTTCCCGGTAAACAGGATGTTTTGCGTTATGTTTTAACGGCTAATGCCCCGGAAACCAAAGACAATGATTTTACCTGGAAGGATTTTCAGGCCAGAAATAACAATGAACTGGTCGCCATTTTTGGTAATTTTATCAATCGTGTAGTAGTACTCACCAATAAATATTATACCGGTGTTATTCCGGAAGCGGGAGCATTAAGTCAAACCGATCAGGAAACCTTAAAAAAACTAGCCGAATATCCGGGTATTATCTCAAGCTCTATTGAAAGATATCGTTTTAGAGAAGCTTTATCAGAGCTGATGAATTTGGCCCGCTTGGGGAATAAATACCTGGCAGATGAAGAGCCCTGGAAAAAAATAAAGACCGATCCGGAAAGGGTCAAAACCATTATGAATGTGGCCCTACAAATTGCAACAGGATTATCAATTTTGAGTGAACCTTTTTTACCTTTTACTTCATCAAAACTTAAAGGTATTTTAAATATCGGTTCAAACCAAGTCAAGAACACATGGAATGATGTAGCATCCAATGATGTATTAATTCCTTCTGGTCATCAAATTGATAAACCCGAATTGCTCTTTGCCAAGATCGAAGATGAAGAAGTTCAAAAACAGATCGATAAACTGGAAGCCACCAAACTCGAGAATAAAGAAGTAGTGGTTGAACCTCAAAAAGAGACCATCTCTTTTGACGATTTCACCAAACTCGATATTCGAATAGGAACCATTATCAAAGCAGAAAAGATTGCCAAAACTAAAAAACTTTTAAAAATAAAAGTTGATGTAGGCTTTGATACACGAATCATTGTAAGCGGAATTGCCGAAAGTTTTAAGCCCGAAGAGGTCATTGGTCAAAAAGTAACTGTTCTGGTAAATCTGGCTCCACGAAAATTACGTGGCGTTGAAAGTCAGGGAATGATATTGATGAGCGAAACTCCTGATGGAAAACTAACTTTTATCGAGCCCGAAAAAGATTCGGTAAAAAATGGTGAAAGTGTAAGTTAGATAACTCAAAATTTAAAAATAATTGATCATTTACGGCAGAAAATTAATACCTTGCCGGATAATATTTCTCTTTTTAGAGAATACTCCGAGTTGATCATTCTAAGACATTATTGTTATGAATTTTTCAACCGATGGGTTTAACGGGAAACGGTTAAGCCTCCCGAATTTCGAAAAATCGGAATGAATTGGAAAGGGGGAAATTTAAAAGTAATATTTTACAATATTCTATTTTTAAAATTCCCTTAATAATTTTGCAATTATTAAGGAATGAAAAATACCGACAATACAGATCAAAATATCTGGATCAAAGCTTCTGTAATTGGAAGTTTATGGGCTTCTGTTGAGATCATTATGGGAAGCTTTTTCCACAATCTGCAATTGCCTTTTGCAGGTACCATGCTGGCCTTTTTTACTGTTGCTTTTGTAGTTTCCGTTTTACAGATTTGGCCCCTTAGAGGTTTGATCTGGCGTGCCGGACTTATCTGTGCAATAATGAAATCTATTTCTCCAAGCGCTGTAATTTTAGGTCCGATGACGGGCATTTTTTTAGAAGCTGTTTTGATAGAACTCTTTATTTTCCTTTTCGGAAGAAATCTCTTTGGATATATCATTGCCGGTATCATGGCCATGCTTAGCGTGCTGTTCCACAAACTTTTTACACTCTTGATCATCTATGGTTGGGACGCCGTAAAAATCCTGTCAAATTTGTATCATTTCGCCATGAAACAACTCCATGTAAAAAATATCGATCCAATGCATGCCATTTGGATCCTTATAGCTGTTTATATGTTTCTGGGAACAATATCGGCAATTTTTGGATATTTTATCGGGAAACGAGCTGCCGGTATTAAAAATAATGACCAAAAAATTGTAGATCTTGAGTTTTCCAAAGCTGATGATTTTATTTCTTTATCTAAAAATCAGAAATTCTCTGTTTCTTTGTTGATTGTGAATATTATACTGGTTGTTACCGGACTTTTACTTATCAATTTTTACGGATTGTATTACGGACTGGCTTTCGCAATTTTTTATATTCTGTTCAGTTTATACCGATATAAAAATGCCTTACGACAGTTTAAAAGACCTTTTTTATGGATTCAGCTCATCACCTTAATAGTTCTGGCTTCTTTATTTTACATGGATGACGGAAAAATTAGATTTTTTAATCTTGAGGGATTAACCGTTGGACTTGAAATGGCTGTTAGAGCAGTTATTGTTATTTTAGGATTTTCGGCGATTAGTGTTGAACTGAGAAATCCGATTATCAAAACCGTTTTATATAAAAAAGGATTTTCAAATTTTTATAATTCTTTAGGTCTGGCATTCTCGGCCTTGCCTGCAATCATATCAAATGTTTCAAAACCCAAGGAAATTATTAAAAACCCCTTTGATACCATTGTTAATATACTTTTATATACCGATAGTTTATACATAGCATTTTCAGAAAGTGAACAACAAAAAAATAACCATCATAACGGGTAAAAAGCATTCCGGAAAGACGAGTCATCTATTGAAAAAGATAGAGGAACTTAAAGGCCGGGGAATAGCTGTGGGCGGACTTGTTTCCATCGGGAGTTTTAGAGATAATTCGAGATACGATTTTATACTTCAGGATATTTTGACGGGAGAAAAGATGGCTTTTTTAAGCAGAGAAGAGTGTAAAACCTGTAAGAAAATCGGCCGGTTTCATATCAATCCAAAGGCTTTTGATTTTGGGATTCAGGTACTAGAAAAGTGCTTAGGAGATAACATCCATACCATTGTTCTTGATGAGATCGGTCCGCTGGAACTACAAAACAAAGGCTGGACAGGTATAATTCCGGAATTATTAAGATCAGATGCCGATCTGATCTTTATGGTTAGAAAAGAACTTCTGCAGGAGGTGATTTTAAAATGGAATCTAAATATGGCTCAGATCGTTAAAATATAAAGGGATCTTAATGATAACAAAGACTTAAGAATTGTTGCCCATTGTTATTAATCTATTAATTTTAACTACTCACTAACTTTCTTAACCTATCAACAGTTAATCGTTTCTTTTTATCCATAATTTCCTGCAATTTAAGTATATTTGATTCGTTAAAGTAACTGTAAAGAAACAGTTTACATTATAAGAACCAACCAATCCCCTCAGGGAATGAATTTATGAAAAATAAACTCATCTCCATATTACTTCACCCTCTGTTTATTGCC
>JANTGS010000145.1 GCA_024762795.1 Flavobacteriaceae bacterium
GCCGTTAAAAAAGGAAAGATAAAAAATATTTCAGCCGAACAATTGTTTATCAACATTCTTGCTCTTAACATTTTTCCATTTATAGGGGCCCCGCTGTTAAAAGGATTTCTGGAAACCTCCAATAAGGAATTTAAAGCGCTTTTGGAAAACCGGAAAACCGAAGTAGCCGATTTTATCATACAATCTATAAAGTTATAGTTATGAAGAACTTATTAATTATATTATTTTTATTATTTGGAATCAGCAGTTTTGCCCAGGAAAAATTAAGCCTGGAGCAATGTTACAGCCTGGCTGAAACCAATTATCCCAAGGCCAAACAAAGCGAACTGGTTAAAGAACAATCGGCCTTAAACTCTGAAATTATCAAGACCCGAAAATACCCGAAGATCGATCTGGATGCTCAGGCCACTTACCAGTCGGATGTGATTCACTTTCCAATTGATAATCCCGGAATACTCATTGATCTGCCCAACAAAGATCAGTATAAAGCCACACTAACCCTTAACCAGCTTATCTACGGTGGAGGCACTATCGATGCTGCTATTGAAGAAGAAAATGCCAAATCACTGACGCAGTTACAAAAAGTAAATGTGGCCCTTTATCAGTTAAAACCCAATATCAATCAGTTGTATTTTTCTGTACTTTTACTTCAGGAAAAAAAAGCCCTTCTCCTGGCCAAACAAAAGCAAATCAATGAAAAACTTAAAGAGATCAAAGCGGGAATTAAATACGGTGCCGTGCTTCCTTCTTCAGATGCTGTTCTTGCTGCCGAACTCTTAAAGGTGGAGCAACAACTTACTTATATTGAAAGCTCCCGTAAAAATCTGATACAATCTCTGGAAAAATATTTGGGAACTAACATCTCCGATCAGACTGTTTTTGAATACCCTGAAATCTCATCATCATTAAGTGCCACACTAAATCGTCCTGAACTAGAATTGTTCGATCTGCAAAAATCGCAAATTGATAATTCAGCATCCCTGCTTAAAAAAAATCGCATTCCTAAATTGTATGGTTTCGCCCAGGGCGGATATGGAAATCCGGGTATCAACCCGATGGATAACTCATTTCAGTCCTTTTATATTGTAGGATTAAAGCTTAACTGGAATGTTTTAGACTGGGAAAAAACCAAAAAGCAAACTCAGGCGCTTGAAATAAATAAACAGATCATTGACAGTGAGCTGGAAGAATTTGAACTGAAAACCAATATGATGGTTGAACAACAATCACTGGAAATAAAGAAGTATGATGAATTTATTAAAAGTGACCAGACCATAATCGATCTGAGAAAAGAGATTCTAAAAACAAGCGAATCACAATTAAAGAACGGTGTGATCACCTCATCCGATTATGTAGAAAAATTAACCGATCTGTATGAAGCGCAAACCAATTTAAAAACACATCAGATCCAGCGCTTGCTCGCACAAGCAAATTATAAAGTAATTCAAGGCATTTAAACTCAAAAATAATAAAAACATGAAACGATCTAAATTTTTATACATACCGATATTGATCCTTTTTCTGAGCTCTTGTAACTCAAATAACGATCTGGCCGATGGATACGGAAATTTTGAAGCCGTAGAAACAACCATCTCAGCCGAAGGAAATGGAAAACTGATGAAATTTGACGTAACTGAGGGTCAGCAACTGAAAAAGAATACTGTTATAGGTTATATAGACACCATTCAGTTATCGCTAAAAAAAGAGCAGTTAACAGCTTCGAAAAAAGTCATTGCTTCCAAATCGAAAGGAGTGCTTTCGCAGATCAATGTTCTAAAGTCTCAATTGAAAACAGCCGAAGTTTCAAGAAAAAGAATAGAAAATCTTATCGCTTCTAACGCCGGCACACAAAAGCAACTCGATGATATCAACGGAAAGATCGATATGTTACATCAGCAGATCATCAGTGTGGAAACACAAAATGCACCTATCATCAACGAACTCAAAAGTATAGATGTACAAATAAAACAAATGGAAGATCAGATCTCAAAAAGTGTAATCGTTAATCCGGTTAACGGAACCGTGTTGGTAAAATACACTGAACCTAATGAGATCACAGGTTTTGGAAGGCCGCTGTATAAAATCGCCGATCTGTCAAAACTGCAACTCCGTGTTTTTATCAGCGAAACCCAGCTGCCGGATATTAAAATCGGACAAGAAGTGACGGTAAAAATTGATCATGGAGATGAGATGAAAAGTTATTCGGGAATTGTAAGCTGGATCGCCTCTGAAGCTGAATTCACCCCAAAGATTATTCAAACCAGGGAAGAAAGGGTCAACCTGGTCTATGCCGTAAAAACAGATGTGGAAAACGATGGCAGCCTTAAAATTGGTATGCCCGCTGAAATGTGGATTGAGAAATAAAAAGCAAACAGCATCTTAATTGGTAAAAAAGTTGAGCATTTCCTTAAAACATATCAGTAAATCCTATGGCGATCTTAAAGCCGTTGATGACATTTCCTTTGAAGTAAAAGAAGGTGAATTATTTGGTCTGATCGGACCTGACGGCGCAGGTAAAACCACCATTTTTCGTATCCTAACCACTTTACTTTTAGCCGACGAAGGGGTGGCTACAGTGGCAGGATATGATGTGGTTAAAAATTATAAAGAAATTCGTAATCATGTGGGTTATATGCCCGGAAGATTTTCTTTATATCAGGATCTGACCGTTGAAGAAAACCTCCGTTTCTTTGCCACCATATTCGGAACAACGATCGAAGAAAATTATGATCTGATCAAGGATATTTACATCCAGATTGAACCCTTTAAGGACAGAAGAGCCGGAAAATTATCCGGTGGAATGAAACAAAAACTAGCCTTAAGCTGTGCTTTAATACATAAACCCGAAGTATTGTTTCTGGATGAACCTACTACCGGTGTTGATCCGGTTTCCCGAAAGGAATTCTGGGAAATGCTTAAACGCCTGCAACAAAAAGGGATAACCATTTTAGTTTCAACCCCCTATATGGATGAAGCAGCACTTTGCGACAGAATCGCACTGATACAGGATGCTAAAATACTTGAAATAGATACTCCGGATGATATTATTAAACATTATCCGAAAAAGATCTATGATGTACGCTCTGATGATATGTATGAACTGATCCTTGCACTGAATAAATATGAGTATCATTACAGCGTGTATCCCTTTGGAGAATTTGTTCACTATACAGATAAAAGAAATGATTTTAACCCGAAAGAACTTAAAGATTACCTGGAGAATAAAGGACAGAAAAATATTTATGTCGAACCGACAAAAGTTACCATTGAGGATACTTTTATGGAGTTGGCAAAGTGATGTCTCTACTGCGCCTGCCTGCCGGCAAGACAGGCTCGACATGACAAAACCCTCTGATCTGTTTGATCTGAAAAAATGAAAAACGAAAATATCATACAAGTTAAAGATCTTACCAAAAAATTTGGTGACTTCACCGCGGTGGATGCTATTACTTTTAATGTAAAGAAAGGGGAGATCTTCGGATTTCTCGGAGCCAACGGTGCAGGAAAGACCACAGCTATGAAAATGTTGATCGGCATTTCAAAACCTACCTCCGGAGAAGCAAGGGTAGCCGGTTTTGATGTTTATACACATCCGGAAGATATTAAAAAGAATATTGGCTATATGAGTCAGAAATTTGCTTTGTATGATGATCTGACCATCAAAGAAAATATCACTTTTTTCGGAGGTATTTACGGCCTCAGTAAAAATAAGATAACAGAAAAACGTAATGAACTGGTTGAAGAACTTGGTCTGGAAAAAGTGGTTGATGAACTGGTAAGCTCGTTACCGCTGGGATGGAAACAAAAATTATCCTTCTCTGTGGCTCTTTTACACGATCCGAAAATTATTTTTTTAGATGAGCCCACAGGAGGTGTTGACCCGATCACAAGGCGTCAGTTCTGGGAAATGATCTATAAAACAGCTCATGAAGGAACCACGGTTTTTGTCACCACACATTATATGGATGAAGCAGAGTACTGTAACCGGGTATCGATCATGGTGAATGGTAAGATCGAGGCTCTTGATTCACCAAAAAATTTAAAGAAACAATTTAATGCAGAGAGTATGAACGAGGTGTTCTTAAAACTGGCAAGAGGGTAAGCGTGATGAGTGGTGAGTGGTGAGATAAAAAAATAATTATTGAGGAATAAGGCAGACTTATGAAAAGATTTAAAGGTTTTATAAAAAAAGAATTCTACCATATCTTCAGGGATAAAAGATCATTATTTATCCTTTTCGGAATGCCTATTGTACAGGTCATGTTATTTGGTTTTGCCATCACCAACGAGATTAACAATGTGAATTTGGCAATACTTGACAAATCAAAAGATGTAAATACTAAGCAAATTGTAAATAAGATCGCCTATTCAAAATATTTCAGCATCAAACAAATCATTCATAACGAATCGAAAATCGAGCCTATTTTTAAAAAAGGTGATGTAAAAGCAGTTTTAGTTTTTGAAAAGGATTTCAGTAAAAACCTCACCAAAGATAAAAACGCCAATGTTCAGATTATTACGGATGCCACCGATCCGAATACAGCAAACACCATCACAAATTATATCAGTTCTATTTTGATCAATTTTCAAAAGGAGATCAATAAGAACCTTCAGATTCCCTATCAGATCATACCGGAAACCAGAATGGTTTACAACCCCGAATTAAAAAGTGTTTTTATGTTTGTTCCGGGAGTGATGACGATTATCCTGATGCTGGTATCGGCCATGATGACCTCAATTTCCATCACCAAAGAAAAAGAAATGGGGACTATGGAAATACTGCTCGTTTCACCGCTTAAACCTTTTCAGGTAATTATTGGTAAGGTTTTTCCATATATTTTTC
>JANTGS010000146.1 GCA_024762795.1 Flavobacteriaceae bacterium
CCATTCTAATAATAAACAAGGAATTATCTGGTGGATCAATAAGATCCAGCCCGGATTAAATATCAAATCAATTACCACGGTAACACAATCAGAATGGAATGAAATGACCAAAGAAGAAAAAGAAGAGATTGCAGAATATATTATTGTAGTTGCCGATGATATGACACAGACAAAAAGATGATTTAATAACAAGATAAGATGAATTTCCAAGGGAGCCGCGTATTTATTGTTTTATGGATCTTGTTTGTAAGTAATGCTTTACTTGCTCAAAATACCAGTATAACAGTTGTCAATGCAAATACACAAGAAAAGATATCTTTTGCCGAGATCATTCTAAATAAAACAGATGGATCCTTTATAAAAGGTATAACTACAGATGCTAATGGTATTGCCAGATTTAATTTAGATCAACGTGCTCAATATCAAATTACTTTTATGGGTTTCGAAACCCGGGAAGGTAGTATTAATCCCGGAGAACATCTTACGCTGGAGCTTTCAGAACAATATGATCTGCTTGATGATGTGGTAGTTACAGGTCAATATGCTCCTAAAAAAGCCGATCAATCTATTTATAAGATCGATGTGGTAGACAGCAGGCAAATGGAACAGAGAGGGGTAAACAATTTGGCTGAAGCTTTAAGTCAGGAAACCAATATCCGTTTAAAAACTGATCCTGCAACAGGAACCTCTATTGAGTTACAAGGAATGGGAGGTGAAAATGTAAAATATTTAATCGATGGTGTGCCTATTGTTGGTAGAGTAGGAGGTGATGTTGATCTTTCACAAATTAATATGGATAATGTTGATCATGTGGAAATTGTTCAAGGTCCCATGTCGGTTGTATATGGTACAAGTGCTTTAGCAGGTGTGATCAATATCATTACTAAGAAAAATACTTCTAATAGAAATATCTTAAAAGTTAACGGATATGCAGATACTAAAAAGAACTATAATTTAGGTTTCTACGGATCAATGATCAGAGGAAAGCATACCCTGACGCTCTCGGGTAGCAGGAATATGTTTCAGGGGCAGGATATAGATCTTAACGTTGATCATACTCATGAAAATGGAAAAGATAGATATATGGAGTTTAAACCAAAGTTGGTTTACAATGGCGATCTGGGGTATGCTTATACCCATGGCGATTTTAGAATTGAAGCCAAAACTGCAATAATGAATTCAGAATTGCGAAATTACGCCAACCCGAATCCTTTTACGCTTATAGCTTATGATAGTTATTATCATACTTTGCGCTCAATAAACAGCTTAAATGTTAGTGATAAATTGAGTAAGAATCTATCCTACAATATTGTTGGTGCTTACACTTATTTCGATCGTGAGACCGAAAATATAAAATCTGATCTAAGTGAGCTGACTCATGTTAAAACAGGATCAACTTCAACAACTTTCCATAATTTAATGACACGGGGAAGTTTTATACTTGCACCCGAATCATCAAAACTAAATTATCAGTTTGGTTGGGATATCAATTATGATAAAGGAACCGGTGAAAGGATTGATGAAGAACAAGCTCAAATGACAGATTATGCGGCTTTTGCCAGTGCACAGTGGAAGCCACTCGAAAGCCTTTCTATACAACCCGGCTTGAGGTTTATTTACAATACTTCATTTGATGCCCCTATTATTCCTTCTATTAATGTGCAGTGGAAAATTATAAAAGATCTTAATTTAAGAGTATCCTATGCCAAAGGATTTAGAGCCCCATCTTTAAAAGAGTTATATCTCGATTTTCAGGATGTTAACCATAATTTAAAAGGGAATCCGGATTTAAAAGCTGAAACCACAAACAGTTATAACGGGTCATTAACCTATAAATTTAAGCGGGAAAAATATTATATCAAACTTGAACCTGCTGTATTTTATAACGATGGTAAAGATGTTATTACGCTTATAGTAACCGATCCACAGGCTAACGAAGCTCAAACAACAAATTTAGGAGGCAGAAAAACTTTGGGTACAAATATCAATCTGTCATTTGTTCAATACAGTGGATTAACTTTAAGTGCAGGATATAGTCTTACGGGTGAATCTTATGACTATTTAAGTGAAGGGATCTGGACAGATCAGGTTTATTACGATAATTATACCTTTAATGCCAAATATAATTTCAAGAAATATAAAATGATTTTGATGGGGAATTATAAATATTATGGTAAAACACCTTCCCTGTTTCCACTTCCCGATCATCCGGGCGAATTTTATAATGTATATACTGAAGCATTTAGTGATCTTGAGATCTCAGTGAGTAAAAGATTTTTTAATGATAAATTAAATGTAGTTGCCGGAGGAAAAAACCTCTTTGATAATTATTCTTCAAGAAGTTATGGTTATCTTGACGGAAGCGAATTTTTAAGTCCGATCAACTACGGGAGAACCTATTTTATAAAAGCGGTTTACAGATTAACCAAATAAATCACAGGTAGATGAAAAAGACAATTACAATTATATCGGTATTATTGATATCCTTAAGCCTGTTTTCATGTTTCCCTGAAATAGATACAGTTCCATTAGAAAAGACTACTCAACAGGTATTTAGCTCTCAGCATAGTATTTACAACAGTGTTACTTTTTTTAAGATCTATGAAAATACCACTCAGGAAGTAGTTTCTAAAGAACTCGGAAATTGGGATATGGCTTTTCAATCAGCCCAGGCGGGAGATAATGTTTTGGTAAATTATACAGTTTCTGCCAGAGCAATTAAAACAGGTACAAATGATTTTTCTTCAGTTGATAAGAAAACTGTTGAAGATCTGTTCGATTCTGATCAATGGAAATTTAATGATCCTGCTTATGCAAATGTTAAAGATTCAATAGCTTTAAAAGACTGGGAAAATAAAGAAGTATATCTGCTCTACAGAGGAAGTACCTCTCTGCCTCAGGAAGCCTACTATAAGATACAGTTTATTTCCAAAACACCCGAAACTTACACCTTTAGGTATGCACATGTAGAAAGTAACAGCGAGATTGTAAAAACAATTACAAGAACCAATGCTTTAGCAAATGTTTATCTTTCATTTGAGAATAACCAATTGGTAGAATTTGAACCCAATATTAAAGACTGGGATTTATATTTTACCCCTTATTTTGGTTGGTATGAAACTCTGGAGGAAGGAGTTTATTCCCCTTATAGTTTAACGGGAGTGATGATTAATAATGAAGGAGGAGTGAGAGTAGCTCAGGTTTTTGATGAAAATATTGAATTTGAAGATATAGATCTCAACATGGCAAAAGGCTTAAATTATACCGATTGGAAAGGGACCATCGGTTCAACATGGAAAAAAATTCCCAGTATTGAAAATCCTGTATATCACATGGATACAGCTAAAAAATATATTTTAAAACTGGCTGATGGGAATTATTATAAACTTAGGTTTTTAGATTTTTATAATGATAAGGGGGAAAAAGGATATACTTCTTTCGAAATATTGGTCTTAAACTAATTTACTTAAATATTTTAATAACTTTTAAACACAATCTATTATGAAAAAAACTATCAGAGGATTATTAATTTTAATGATGACAGCAGTTGTGTTGACCAGCTGCTCTTCAGATGACAAGAACCCACCCACTGCAGGGTTTACTTTAAGCGAAACCAATCCTGTTCAATGGGATAAGGTTACCATTAGCAATCAGGCTTCTGATGCTACAACAGTAACCTATTCTGTTACAGGTGGAAATTATGAGCTCGCAACGGATAATACAAGTGTTGTATTTTTAGAAGAAGGAAATTTTACCGTTACTCAGAGTGTTTCTAATTCAGATGGTACAGATACTTCTTCAGTTTCAGTTACTGTTGACTCACCTGATAATATGTATACCCTTGACGGAACCGATTTGCCTGTAAAAGATAATGCATTCTGGTATGATGCAAGTGCTATGGGAGGTACCGTTTATATAAGGATGTTAGGAGACGTGGCAGGACAGGATAATCCTAACCTGATTAAATTATATCCTGTTTCCGGTCCAAACCCTATAGAATCAACTTATACCTGGAGTGATAGCGGTGATATAGGAACTTATGATGCGGGAATGACCGCCAACTATGCCGGATTTAGTTATGATTGGACTACCAATGGTGATAGTGGACAGGACTTAAAAATTGAGCTAGTGTATGAAGATCCTAACAGTAGTGATGATAATATTTATGACATAACTTTAACTTCTTATACTTTAAATTATGGTAACTGGGATTTTTCTATTCCGGCTTTTGTAAGTGACGGAACAAAAACATTATCTCTCTATTACAGAGGAAAGATAGATCCTGTAAAATAATGTTTGATCATAAGGTCATCACTTTAAAAAATTATCCTTTAAAGATCAAGTACTTTATATTCAAACACTATATAGACTCACATTAATTAAGTTTATTGTAAAATTAAAAAGTTGCCGGATTTATCCGGTGGCTTTTTAATTTAATCAAAGAAAATTCTCTGCCGGACGTGGCAGGAAATACCCCTATGGCTTAGCCTCGGGGATAGTAGTTTCAAGAAATTTTTATTCGTTTTAATAAGATCTTTGTAAATACTTAGGTGGGAGGCGGAAAACCCTATGCTAAAACTAAAACCAGGAAAATCTTTTGACAGCCTGAAAGCATACCGGGCAATTCAAATCTTTAAAAAGAAAAATATATTGATATCTTTACAAGAAAATAAAAATTATAAACACCCATACAAATGAAAAAAATTAAAACAAGTCTTTTGGCCCTGTTAATCTTTACCGGACTGACCTATGCTCAGGATAAACCTGCATATCAGTTGTACAATA
>JANTGS010000147.1 GCA_024762795.1 Flavobacteriaceae bacterium
AATTATAAATGAGATAAAATTCATTTTTTATCTGTAAATAATGTTTAATTTTAGGACTTTAAAAAACAATTTTTCAATATGAAAAACATAACATTTATTTTACTTATCCTTTTTAGTTTTTTATTTATTCAAAAGAATAGTGCACAGGATTATTTTTACAAGGACTATCAGCCTTTTGATAAACAGATCCCGAGTCCGGAAGAATTTTTAGGTTACCCGATTGGAGCATATCATACCCGTCATGATCTAGTCGTGGCTTATATGGAAAAACTTGCTGAGGTTTCAGATAAGGCCAGTATCAAAATATATGGCTATACCAACGAGAAAAGAAAATTGCTTATTCTTACGATAAGTTCAAAAGCGAATCTGCAAAACCTGGATAATTTAAAAGCGAAGCATCTCAAGGTAGTTGATCCAAATACCAATGTTACAAATTTTGCGGATATTCCTGTCTTTATCGAACTGGGTTATGGTGTACACGGAAATGAACCCTCAAGTACCGAAGCTGCCATGCTTACAGCTTACACTTTGATCGCTTCAGAGAGTCCAAAGATCAAAGAATATTTGGACAAAACCGTCATTTTTATTGATCCTACTATTAATCCTGACGGGAGAGACCGGCATACCAACTGGGTTAACGATTTCAGAAGTAAACAGCTGATCGCTGATAAATATGATATTGAACACAATGAAGGCTGGTCGAGAGGAAGAACCAATCATTACTGGTTTGATCTGAACCGGGACCTTTTACTGGCTGTACAGCCTGAAAGTATTGCCCGTTTAAAATGGTATCATGAGTGGTACCCAAATGTAGTAACCGATTTTCATGAAATGGGCACCAACAGTACTTATTTCTTTGAGCCTAAAAATGTGTCGGCATCACTAAATCCTGTTACTCCGGATGAGAATTATTCCGTGCTGACCATGCTCTTTGCCAAACAGTTTTCTCAGGATCTCGACCGAATCGGATCTCAGTATTTCTATGGAGAACGTTATGATGCTACATACCCCGGATATGGTTCTACCTATATGGATTTGCAGGGATCACTGGCACTTTTATTTGAGCAGGCCAGCTCACGGGGTCATGTTCAGGAAACTACTACAGGCGAAATTACTTTTCCTTTTACCATCAGAAATCAGTTTGTATCAAGCTTTGCTACGATCAAAGCAGCGATTAAACATAAAGAGGTATTGTATAAATACCAGAATGAATTCTTTAGAAAAGCCATAGATCAGGGAGCAAAAAATAAACTGAGTGGTTATGTTTTTGGAGATAATTATGATAAGAACCGAAATAAAGCTTTTGTAGATCTGCTTCTAAAACATAAAATTAAGGTATATCCACTAGAGAACGATCTGAAAACAAATAAATATTCGTTTAAAAAAGGACATGCTTTTGTGGTTCCGGCAAAACAAAAAGAATATTTGATGGTAAGAACAATGTTTGAGACCTATGAAAAATATCATGACAGTGTTTTTTACGATGCTTCTTCATGGTCGGTTGCTAATTTCTACAACATGAAATATGCTACCTATCAAAAGTCAGTTTCAAAAGGAAATGAATTGACCTTTGAAAATAATAAAGTACATACTGCTACTTTTAACAAGGCCGGATATGCTTATTTGATCTCCTGGGATGATTACTACGCCCCTGCTGTTTTAAATGAATTGTTAGATAAAGATCTGATCGTAAAAACATCTGCAAAAGCATTTAGAATTACAGCAAATGGTGTTGATACAAATCTTAACAGGGGCACCTTAATGATCAGTACCACAGGTCAGAAATTATCGGGAGAAGAGATCTATAATACGATAAAAGAAGTTTCTGAAAAATATAAGGTTCAGGCTTATGCCGTAAATTCCGGAGCTACCCTTCAGGGTAACGGACTTGGAAGCAACAGTTTAATGTATGTAAAAAAACCTAAAGTGATGATGCTGGTGGAAGGAGGGGTTTCTTCCTATGAAGCCGGAGAGGTGTGGCATTTGTTTGATCAGCGTATGCAAATGGATTTGACCAAGGTTCCTGAACGTTTATTTTCAAGGGTAGATCTTAACAGATATAATGTAATCATCATGGTTTCCGGTAGCTATAGCTCTTTATCAGACACTTCTAAAAAGAAACTAAAAAGTTGGATTTCAGCCGGAAATACACTGATCACTTCCAGAACAGCAAGTTCCTGGGCAATTAAAAATAAGATTGTAAATGAACAGTTGATCAGTAAAAAGAATGACAGTACCGTTAAAAGGCTAAACTATGAAGATGCTTACGGAACTATTGGTAAGCAAAGTATTGGTGGCGCTATTTTTGAGGTAGATCTGGATCTTACACATCCGATCGGTTTTGGTTTTCACGATAGAAGAATACCAGTTTACAAGAACAACACTGTTTTGCTTAAACCGAGTAAAAGCAGATTTTCAACGGTGGCAAAATATACACAATCACCTCATATTGATGGTTATGTAACTCCTGAGAATTTAGCTCTTATAAAAAATGCGGCCTCTATTGTGGTAAGTGGAGTAGGGAGTGGAAGAGTAGTGATGTTTGCCGATAATCCAAATTTCAGGGGAGCGTGGTATGGCACCAACAAATTGTTTATGAATGCGGTATTCTTTGGTTCTTTGATCAGGGTGTCAAATTAGAATAAATAAACAGATCAATATATTGAATCGTGTGCTCAGACCAGTATGTTGAGTTAGGGGCATGCGATAAGTTTAAATTGCAGAATATCAGTGTATTTGAGGGTTTAAATTTTGAGCGATAAGACAAAATAGGACATTATAAACAAGCACCAAATATGATCAATAAAAAACTCCTGAGCAAGGCTCAGGAGTTTTTTATTGGTTTAAAAATGATCTCTTATTTTTTGCTTCTCATATAAGCAGCAATAGCCTGTAATTCATCACCGGTAAGATCTTTTACAAAACCATCTAAATTGGCTTTCATAATAGCAACCTGTCCCGGATCAGTATCAACAATTGCAGGAGATTTCTCTTTAAGAAAAGAAACAATGTTACTATTGGTTTCCTCATACTTTTTAACGATGTCTTTTATAGACGGACCAACTAATTTAGTATCGATAGCGTGGCATGAAGTACATGTTTTAGAGGTAAAAAGTTTTTCCCCCATGGCTACCTGATCCTGCGCAACAGCAGCATCACTTTTAACTTCTTTGGCGGCTTGTTCAACTACCGGTTCAGCAGCTGGTTTAGTCTCTGCTTTTTTATCTTTACCACAACTGGTCATTAAAAGGGCAAAAATTACAGATGCAAATAGTACTTTTTTCATGATTTAAGTTTTAGAAAATTAAAATATAAATACAAATTTATCTATTTTTTTAACATAGTTTTAATTTTTATAATATTTATTTCTAAAAAGCATCTATAAATTTAGTTTAAAAAAAACGTAAATTTGCATTCATTAAAATTTTTGGTCTTACCTGTATAGAAGTAATGATCGCTAAGAAAAGATAAAAAGCAATGCATGAAAGATAAAATTAAGATTGCAAAACAAAGATTTGATGAAGTTTCCGATCTGATCATTCAGCCGGATATTATCACAGATCAGAAAAGATATGTTGCATTAAATAAGGAATACAAAGACCTGAAAGCTATTGTGGATAAAGGGGAGGAATATTTGTCAATCCTTAATAATATAGAAGAGGCCAAAGAGATCATCAGCGATGGTTCTGATGCCGAGATGGTAGAAATGGCTAAGATGGAACTGGAAGAGGCTGGTGAAAAGAAACCCGAACTGGAAGAGGAGCTCCGAATGATACTGATCCCTAAAGATCCCGAAGATGCCAAAAATGTGATTGTAGAGATCAGAGCCGGTACCGGAGGAGATGAAGCCAGTATCTTTGCTGGAGATCTCTACAGGATGTACACCAAATATGCGGGAAACAAAGGCTGGAGAACCGAGATCGAAGATTTGAATGAAGGTACTTCAGGTGGATTTAAAGAGATTATTTTCAGTATTTCCGGAGAGGATGTTTACGGTACTATGAAATTTGAATCGGGGGTACACCGGGTGCAACGTGTCCCTCAAACCGAAACGCAGGGAAGAGTACATACTTCAGCAGCCACAGTGATGGTTTTACCGGAAGCCGAAGAATTTGATATTGATCTAAAAATGAGCGATGTACGAATAGATCTGTTTTGTGCGTCAGGTCCCGGAGGACAATCAGTTAACACAACCTATTCGGCTGTACGTTTGACACATATTCCAACCGGACTTGTTGCGCAATGTCAGGATCAGAAATCGCAGCATAAGAATAAAGAAAAAGCTTTTAAGGTTTTACGTTCCAGATTGTACGAGCAGGAATTGGAAAAGAAACTGGCGGAAGATTCGGCTAAACGAAAGACTCTGGTAGCCAGTGGAGACCGTTCTGCAAAGATCAGAACCTATAATTATCCGCAAGGCAGGGTAACCGAACATAGAATTGGACTTACCATTTATGATTTGGGAAATGTGATGAACGGAGATCTTGAAAAAATCATCGAGGCATTAAAACTTTATGAGAATACTGAAAAATTAAAAGCCTCGGAAGAGACACTCTAAACTTAACTATTCGGGGTGTAGCGCAGTCCGGTAGCGTGCTTCGTTCGGGACGAAGAGGTCGCAGGTTCAAATCCTGTCACCCCGACAAACAAAATCCTTTCAAACGAAGTTTGAAGGGATTTTTTGTTTTCCAGAGCGTTGGAAACTTGTTTTCATAAGCGAAGGAAAACAAAAAATCGGGTTCATGCGTTAGCATGGAAAGGATTTTGTTTGTAACGCT
>JANTGS010000148.1 GCA_024762795.1 Flavobacteriaceae bacterium
GTCTTTTTGAATTTGAGAATAAACCGGAAAATTTTTTATATTTCTTTTTTTTACTTTTTTTCCATCCCTGTTCCATTGTTTTACTGAGGTTATATTTCCCATTTCATCATAAACTTCATACGAACTCATCTGTCCATTATCAAAATAATAGTGACAAACACCGGTTATATGTCCATCTTTAAAATTTTCATCTGATTTAAGTCTACCATTTGGGTAAAACCCTTTTGCTTTCCCTTCTGGAAGCCCATTTTTATAATACAATAAATGGGATAAATAAGTGTTGATCGTATCTCTCTTTAAACTATCGTTTAATTGTGAATAGATTTTAAAAGGTCCGTGCCGATTGTTATTATGATAATAGGTTTCTATTTTCTTTTGCCCGTTATCAAAAAACGATTCGTATTTGCCCGTTTTTTGATTGTTTCCATTGAGATAATATTTTTCAGTCAGAACAGCTTTTCTATTTTCTTTAAGGAGGTATTTCTGATGCAGATTTAAGCTGTCATTAAACTTTTTGTCAACAAAATAAAAGTTTGCTTTATCCTTTGTGGTAATTTGTTCATTAGCATCCAGATAAGTAATTCCGGCAACAACTTTCTTTTGCGCAGAAAAGATTTGAGCTGATAACAAAATAAAGAATGTTAATCGCAGCGTTTTTATATTATATTTTGAAAACATTGTTTATCGGTTTTGATGATAAAAATAAGGAAAAATCTCTTTATAGTGGAGTCGAAAGTCGAAAGTCAAATGTCGAAAGTCAGAATTGTGATAACCTTACATCTTATATAATCATCATAACAGGATAAACAGTTATGACTCCGTAGGAGCCTGCCTATTCTTAGAAATAATAAACCATATAGAAAATAGCTCCGTGGGAGCGGTCTGATTATCCAAATGTAATATTATAATAAATATCGTTTTAAGGATTGAAATGGACAGGACGCTCCTACGGAGCTGTTAATGTTTTTATGTCATGGCGTTTTATAAATAGTTAACCTCTACGAGGTTTTTGGAATAAATTCACAAAAATAATTTGATAAGGAAAATATAATAAGGGCTCAAAAAAATTTACATTATGAGGTCCTTTCATACTTAACTAAGGTTAACCTATATCAGGGATGTACAGTTCATTAAGATTCAATTCCCCTCCTTAGCGACAGCGTTAAAGGTGGGGTGTCCGTCGATAGAGGGATGGGGTGGTTTAAAATTAAGAAAATTTAACCACCTCCCCCTTTGGGGACCTCCTCCTTAAAAAGGAGGAGAACTTGAGATTCCCATTCTTAACGGTAGCGTTAAGATCCCAATTTTTAAATTTAACTTTGGTTAATAGTATAGAGCTTAAAACGTTTTGATAAAATCTACGTTTATCAGTGTGAAAATTATTTTAGGGATAAGCAAAATGCAAATTTTTTATCGATTGGATATGTATTCTCAAGGCGTTAAGACTAAACCAATCAATTTTTTAAATTTTAAATTTTTAATCTTTTAATAGTAAAACCTATCTTTGCAGCCTAAAAAATAAACCATGTCAAAACCTGTTAGAGTCCGCTTTGCTCCCAGCCCCACCGGGCCTTTGCATATCGGCGGAGTGCGTACCGCATTGTTCAATTATTTATTTGCTAAAAAACACAACGGAACCTTTATCCTAAGAATTGAAGATACCGATCAAAACCGTTATGTGGCCAATGCCGAACAATATATTATCGATGCACTCAACTGGAGCGGCATTCCTTTTGAGGAAGGCCCGGGAAAAGAAGGAAATTTCGGACCCTACCGTCAATCAGAAAGAAAAGCGCTTTATAAAGAGTATGCCGACAGGCTGATCGCCGAAGGAAAAGCCTATTACGCTTTTGATACTCCGGAAGAGCTCGATGCTTTACGTACTGAATATCAGGAAAATAAACAAACTTTTATCTATAACCATCACAACCGCGAAAAGCTGAACAATTCACTTGCTTTAAGCGAAGAAAAAGTGGCTAAAAAACTGGAAAATGGAGAAAAATTTGTGGTTCGTTTTAAAACTCCGGTCAATAAAACCCTGGAAATGAAAGACATGATCCGGGGAGATATTAAAATCGATACCAATACTTTAGATGATAAGATCCTGTTTAAAAGTGACGGAATGCCCACGTATCATCTGGCCAATATTGTTGATGATCATTTGATGGAGATCACCCATGTGATACGCGGTGAAGAATGGTTGCCTTCCATGGCATTACATGTGCTGCTGTACCAGGCTTTTGGATGGGAAATTCCTGAATTTGCCCACCTCCCACTCATTTTAAAACCTACAGGAAAAGGAAAACTCAGCAAACGTGATGGTGACAAACACGGGTTTCCGGTATTTCCACTGGAATATAAAAATGAAACCACCGGAGAAGTTTCTCGCGGGTATCGTGAAGATGGGTATTTTCCGGAAGCCTTTATTAATATGCTGGCCTTTTTAGGGTGGAATCCGGGTACCGAACAGGAACTGTTCAGTATGGAGGAGTTGATCGAAGCTTTTGATATTTCTAAAGTGGGTAAATCGGGAGCTAAATTTGATGTAGAAAAAACCAAATGGTTTCAGCATCAGTATCTGATCAGAAAAGAGGATCAGGAGCTGGCTGAAATCTTTATGAATGAAATTAAGGATCGATTAGGAGATTCCCGCCTTCGCGGGAATGACAATTTGAAATATGTTACCAAAGTTGTCTCTCTGATCAAAGAACGCGCAACTTTTATAAGTGATTTTTGGGGGCTTTCAAGCTATTTTTTTGTAGCTCCTATAGAATTTGGTGCAAAAGCAGTTAAAAAAACCTGGAAAGAAAACACAACCGGTTTAATGGAAGAACTGATCAATATTTTAAAATCTATTGATGATTTTTCTACAGAAAATACCGAAAAAGTTGTAAAAGAATGGATCACTTCCAAAGAGATTGGATTTGGAAAGGTAATGCAGCCCTTCCGCTTAAGTCTGGTAGGGGCACTTCAAGGTCCTCACGTTTTTGAAATTGCAGCCTTACTGGGTAAAGATGAAACCATCAAACGCCTGGAAACCGCTATAGAAAAACTGGGTTAAAAAGGTTCCGGATTTGTTATTCCGGGGTTTTGTGTTAGAAAAAAAAGAAAGTGGGTTTTTAATCCACTTTTTTTACTTCTTTTACATAATAATTGGTTTCTCCCATCCATGGAAAGGTTCCGTAACGTTCAATATAAGTTAGTTTTACCCGTGAACCTTGTAAATTTTCCAATTTTTCAAGAATCTCTTTGTCTTTCGATTCCACCGAAAAATTAAATTGTTGTTCTTCGGAAACTCCTTGACTTAATCTGCCTTCCCAGGTTTTAAATACCATTCCTCTTTTTGAGATCTTGATCAATTCTCCCGATCGTGTCCCTTCGCTAAATGTAGCGTAATAAACAAAAGTAAAATAAGCTATAAACCCAATAATCAGAACAATAATTGTTGTGGTGATAAATTTTTTCATTTTCTTAATGTTTTTAATAAAGGATAAATATAATAATTTTATTTCCATTGTTTACCATCCTGCTATTTTTTGTATTTTTATTGTGTTTATTAATTTGTAAATTTAATTGTATGACAACCAGTATTCCTTTTATTATTATAATTGTTTTAATTATACTTTCAGGTTTGTTTATTGTAAAACAACAAACCGCAGTGATCATTGAAAGATTTGGTAAATTTCAAAGTATCCGGCATGCCGGATTACAATTAAAAATCCCTTTTATCGACCGGATTGCTGGTAGGGTAAGCTTAAAGATTCAGCAACTCGACGTGATTGTTGAAACCAAAACTCAGGATGATGTATTTGTTCATTTAAAGATCTCCGTTCAGTTTCTCATCCAGCGCGATCATGTTTATGATGCGTTTTATAAACTTCAGAATCCGCATGAGCAGATCACTGCCTTTATTTTTGATGTAGTACGTGCCGAAGTACCTAAAATGATCCTCGATGATGTTTTTGAGAAAAAAGAAGAGATCGCTCTGGCCATTCAACGCGATCTGAAAGAAGCTATGCTGAATTACGGTTATGATATCATTAAAGCACTGGTTACTGATATTGATCCGGATGAAAAAGTAAAGATCGCTATGAACCGTATCAATGCTGCAGAGCGTGAAAAAGTAGCGGCTCAGCACGAAGGAGATGCCCAGCGTATCTTAATTGTGGAACGCGCCAAAGCGGAAGCAGAAAGTAAGCGTTTACAGGGAAAAGGTATTGCTGATCAGCGAAGGGAAATTGCACGTGGACTTGAAGAAAGTGTTGATGTTTTAAACCGTGCAGGAATCAATTCTCAGGAGGCCTCTGCCCTGATCGTGATTACACAGCATTATGATACTTTACAGGCTATCGGTTCTGATACCAATAGTAATCTGATCCTTTTGCCTAACAATCCACAGGCAGCCAGCAGTATGTTAAATGATATGACCGCTTCTTTACTCGCTGCCAATAAAATAAATGAGATCAATCAAAAAAAGAAAGAATAAATCAAGACTGTGGTAATAGTAGATTATTAGCCCAAATTCTTCCTTTTAGGATTAAAAAAAACCTCAAAATACATTACTGTATTTTGAGGTTTTTTTTATGAGAAATTTTAAATTTTTAACTTTTCTTCTCTTCGATCTTTTCTTTTTCTTCGTCTTCTTCTTTGGTAGCTTTTTTAAATTCTTTAATTCCACCTCCGATTCCTTTCATCAGTTCAGGTAATTTTTTACCACCGAAAAGTAAAAGAACTATAATTGCGATAACGATCCATTCCGGACCACCAGGCATTCCA
>JANTGS010000149.1 GCA_024762795.1 Flavobacteriaceae bacterium
ATTTTGGGGATTCCTGTTTTAAGAACAGAGCCTGCTTGTCTTAAAATCTCTTTTTCAACACAACCCCCACTAACAGCTCCGGTCATTTTACCATTTTCATCTATTAACATCCTTACTCCCGGCTTTCTGTAAGAAGAGCCTTTAAGGAAAACAACTGAAGCAAGAACAGTTTTAATATTTTTTAATTCAGCTTTTTTATAGGCTTTAAGGATTTTCTTAAACTCGTAGGTCATAAAAGATAGTTAACTGTTATTCAGTTCTTTTTCAAATACATTGTGATACTGAATAAAGGGCTGTTTGGTCATTCTGATTCCGGTGGCTGCTTTAATAGCATTGGCCATAGCACCGCTTACCGGAGGTAATGCAGGTTCTCCCAATCCTGTTGGAGAAATCTCATTTTCGATAAATTGTGTTTCCACAACAGGAGTTTCATTCATCCGGATCAGTCGGTAGGCATCAAAATTATTGGATTGAGGTATGCCCTGATCAAACTTCAGTTCTCCGTACATCGCATGTCCAATTCCATCGATTACTCCTCCTTCTACCTGATTTTTAGCTCCTAACGGATTTACAACAATACCACAATCGATCACACAAGTCACTTTTTTCACTATTGGAACTCCCGATTCTATTACAACATCAGCAACTTCAGCCACATGCGTATTGTGACAATAATATGCTGAAAATCCCTGATAAATACCCGGTTTAGATTTTCCAAATCCCGATTTATTTACAACTGTTTTAATCACTTTTTCCATTCTTTCAGGCGAATACTGCATTCTTTTGTCCTTATTTCCTTTCGCTTTCTCCAATAGATCAAGTCGAAGCTGTACTTTATCTATTTTCATTTCCTCTGCCAGCTCATCAAAAAAACTCTGTTCGGCAAAGGCCAGGAAATTTGTATATGGAGCCCTCCAAGCACCGGTAGTAATATGACTTTTATAACTGGCAACATCCACTTGATAATTTTCGATAGATCCTGCCGGAAAAAAGTTGGGTATAAGTCCGTACATATTACTGTTCATTGCCGCTTCGATCAAATGATATCCTGTAATTTTATTATTTTTAATCGCAGCCCTGAACTTATATTTGGTTGCCGGACGGTAAATTCCGTCTTCCATATCATCTTCCCGTGAAAAGACTACCATAACAGGTTTCCTTATTTTATCAGAGATTCTAGCTGCTTCGACAGCGAAATCACCATATAATCTTCTTCCAAACCCACCTCCCATCCGGGTCATATCCAGTTTGATATCTTTCAAATCTCTTTTTAAAACCTTGGAAATTCGGTTGGCAGTAGAGGCGGGAGTTTGAATAGGTCCGGCTAGGTGAATCTTATCCTCCGTAACCTCTGCAAAGAAATTCATAGGTTCCAGACAGTTATGAGGAATAACCGGTGCTTCATAAATCCTTTCAAGGATCTGATCTGCCTCGGCAAAAGCCTTTTTAATGTCACCATCAGAACGCATGGTCTTATATTTATTACCTTCGAGTAAATCGTTTAATTCCTGATCGAGATCCTGTGTACTTTCCAGCCGGGAATCGCTTTTCCATTTGGCTTTTATATCTTTTTTTGCCCGCATGGCCTGCCAGGTGGTTTTAGCCACCACGGCAATTTTATTGTCAAATTCAAATACATCAACAACTCCACTTTTATTTTTTAACTGAGAATCATCAAAAGATTCCAGTTTTTGTCCGAAAGCAGGAGGTCTCATGACTGAAGCGAATAACATCCCTTCTTTTCTGTAATCAAGTCCGAACAGAGGTTTACCACTAATAATCTCATCAATATCAACATTTCCAATATCAGTTCCTACAATTGTAAAATCTTTAGGATCCTTTAATTTAACATCTTTAGGTACCTCCATTTTGGCAGCTTCTGTTGCGATCTTACCAAAACTTATCTTATCCCCTTTGCCATTAGATATGATTCCATTGGCTGCTTTACAGGTTTCAGGTTTTACAGCCCATTTTTTAGCTGCTGCATTGACTAGCATATGCTTTACGGTAGCTCCGGTTTCACGTAAGGCATTCCACCCGTGCCTGATCGACTGACTTCCCCCAGCAACCTGCCGGTCAAAAACATCCGTATCAAGTCCGCCCTGAACCACACGTACCTGATCCCAGGCAACACAGAGTTCTTCTGCAATGATCATAGGCATGGAGGTTTTTACCCCCTGCCCTATTTCCGGATTGGGAGCAATGATCGATACGATATTATTTTCTGCAATCTTAATAAAAGCATTAAAATTGATAAATTTAAGTTTTGAAACATCAACAATCTCTTTTACAGGAAGTTTTGCATCAGGTTTACAAGCAGTAAAGAAGTTAAAACCTATAAGCATTCCTCCTCCTGCAAGAGAAGAAACCTTCAAAAATGATCTCCGGTCGATAGAATTCTTATTATTACTCATCATTTCAGTTTTACAGGTTTAATTTATCTTTTTAGCAGCTACTTCTACAGCCTTTTCTATTCTTTTATAAGAGGCACATCTGCAAATATTCCCATGCATGGCATTTCTGATCTCTTTTTTAGAAGGATTAGGATTGTTCTCCAGGAATGCAGCTGCTGTCATGATCTGTCCGGCCTGACAATACCCGCATTGAGGCACATCGATCTCTTTCCAGGCTTCCTGAACAGGATGATCATTATTTTCTGAAAGTCCTTCAATGGTAGTAATCGATTTACCTATGATCTGAGGAAGGTAGGTCAGACAGCTTCTCATAGGGGAACCGTCAATATGTACTGTACAGGCGCCACACTGACCAATTCCACAACCGTATTTTGTCCCCAGTAAATTTAAATGGTCTCTTAAAACCCATAACAAAGGCGTATCATCTGAAACATCCACACTATACATTTTTCCATTAACCTTTAAATCATATTTTGACATAAATAGCTTTATTTAATTAAAATTCATATCCTTAGGGCAATATAAGAAAAAATTATCAAATTATCATCCGCGGTGTTGAGTAAGGTAAATATACAAAACAAAAAAAGCTGTCTAAAAAGACAGCCTTTTTCTATAAATAATTTATAAGGTCTTAATTGGCCTGTGCTTTTGCATCCTGAATCATTTTGTCATTGGCAGCAATACCGATCTCTACTCTTCGGTTCTTCGCCTGATTTTCTTTAGTATCATTTGGGAATCTTGGATTGGCTTCACCATATCCTTCAACGCTGGCAAAACGACTATTGCTCACTCCTTGTGATTTTAAATAACTCTCAACAGACTTTGCTCTTTTTTTAGAAAGAGTTAAATTGTATGCCTCATCACCAGTAGAATCTGTATAACCTTCTATCATCAATTCTGTATCTGGAAATTCTGTAAATACTTCTGCAATGGCATCTAAATTTTGTTTGGCTTCAGGAGTTAAATCCGCACTATTCAATGCAAAATTCACACCACTTTTATCATCAAAAACTACCTGTATCCCTTCTCCTACTCTTTTTACTTCAGCTCCGGGCACTGCTTCTTCAATTTTATCTGCTTGCTTATCCATTTGACGACCAATAATTCCACCGGCAGCTCCACCAACGGCAGCACCAATTAATGCTCCACCAATATTTCCTCCTATTAATCCACCTACCAATGCACCTCCTGCAGCACCAACTCCGGCTCCTCTTTGTGTTTTATTTGAATTCTTTATAGCATCACAGCTTCCTATGGAAAGGATCAAAGCCAGTGCTATAGATATACTTACTATTTTTTTCATTTTGTAAAATATTTTAGATTAAGATTATAAAGTAATATCGTCAGAAGTTTTATTAAAGGTCATGACCACATCAAAAGGATTTCCTTCGTAGGTAGTTGCAACTCTCATGATCATGGTGTTTTCATCGAGATGATCAATATTTGACCTATAACCTCTGTTGGCAGCATCTATAGGCTTGTTCTTTTCATCAACAAACTTAAACTGAAACTGATATGATCCATCTCCGGGCTCATAAAATGACCAATGAATTCTGTTTACAGATGCTTCACAATGTGCAGAACTGTTTACTGTAAATTTTCCGGAACCATTATTAGGGATAAATACCCATTCGCTTCCGTTAAAACATGCAGAATCTGCTATATCAAATAAATTCGCTTTGTACAAACCTTTATCACCAACAAATTTAATATTGGTAACGGTCCATGTTCCCTTTAACATCTTTTTACTCGGTTTCACTGTACCATCACTCGTGGTTTTAGACGAGGAGCAGGAAATTAATAAAAATGCAAATGTTAAGATGTAAATAGTTTTTTTCATAATGTTTGGTTTTTAGTTTTCACAAATTTAACTTAAAAAAACAACGAAACCAAATAAAACTTTTACTTAAACCTTTTCAATAACCATAGCAATACCTTGTCCAACCCCAATACACATCGTACAAAGTGCTCTTTTGGAATCGGTGTTTAAAAGCTGGTAATATGCGCTGAGAACAATTCTGGCTCCACTCATTCCTAACGGATGTCCCAGAGCAATGGCTCCTCCCAACGGATTGATCCGTTTATCGTCATCTTCAAGCCCTAATTCTCTGATACAACCTAAAGATTGAGCAGCAAATGCTTCATTAAGTTCGATAATATCCATATCATCCAAAGTCATCCCCAGTTTTGCCAGTAATTTTTGGGTAGCTGGCACGGGACCCATACCCATAATCCTTGGGAGTACTCCTGCTGTAGCCATTCCCAGGATTTTTACACGGGGCTTTAAGTTGTGTTTTTGAACTGCTTCCGCAGAAGCGATCAAAAGGGCGGCAGCACCGTCATTAAC
>JANTGS010000150.1 GCA_024762795.1 Flavobacteriaceae bacterium
AAAAAAATGAACTTAAAAAAATTCTATGTAATTGCTGTTTTAATTGTGTTGCCAATGTTGGCGAATTCTCAAATAAAAGTTTCTCCATATTTATCTGCGGGTTATATGAGTCACCTAAACAGAAAAGGTTTTAGTACTGAACTGGGTGTTGATGCCAATGTTATAAGGTGGTTGAATATTGCTGTGGATTACCGGTATTCGTCGCTCGATAAAAATTCTCCAAATGAAGTTGAGATTAAAGCATTATCCACCTTTATATCTTATGTTTTTATTAATCGACCAAAGCATAAGCTGATGGCAGGCCCGGGCTTTTCTTACGGAAATTATAAACGCTATACCGAAGGAATTGGTTTTGAAAAAGAATATAAAGACTATTGGTTTAACCCGATAAAGATCCGTTACGATTATATTATTAACCCGCATATAAAAATAGGGGTAAATGGTTCTTTATATGGTGATGATGGGGATACTTCAACTTATTTAGGCGCTGTTCTGGGTTACATTTTTTAGAAACAGATTATATTATAAATTAAGCGGATAGCTGATAGAGATCGGTTATCCGTTTTTTATGTTTTGATCAGATTAAGATTGTAGAGGACAAAATATCAATTTTTTTAGTATCTTTATTTGAGTAAATTAAAATCACTTGTCAATCCTCTGTAATTCATATCATAATAATGTTAAAAAATAGTATTGTAATACTTTTGCTCTTTTCTTCACTTGTAGCATCCCCACAAAAAAGAAATCAGAAAAAAGAAGATAAAAAGGTAAATTTGGCGGTACTGCCAATTTTGATGTATAACCGTTCATTTGGCGGACAGATTGGTGTTATGGCCAATGCCTATTTTGATCTGAATCAAAAAGATACTGTTTCTCCCGCATCAAACGTAGCTTTTATGGCCAATTATTTTACCAACAAAACCTATTTTGCGGGTATGTTCAGCCGCTTTTATATGAAAGAAGATACCTGGCGTTTAATTGCCGGTACCGGTTACGGAGATGTAAAGTTCCAGACCTATTACGAAATCCCGGCGGATATTCCAATAGGTCCAACAATTGATGAAGATGGTGGGTTTGTTGATTACAATACAAAAAGATTTTTTGTATTTGCTGGTTTAAGTTACAAATTCATTCCGGATTTATATGTGGGAATACGATCGGTCTATTCAAAAGCTTATACCGAATTTGATATAGGTATTGTACCCGATGAAGATCTTAGTCTTTTTGGATTTGGTGTATCTGTAGAATTTGATAACCGAGATAATGTGTTTAATCCCCGCTCAGGTCAAAATGCAAGGCTTAGAACGATGTCCTATTTAGAAGCATTGGGTTCTTCCAACACTTATCACAGGTTAAATATAGATTATAACCGGTACTTTCAGTTATCAGATAATTCGGTGCTCATGGCACGCTTTTACAGTATGTTATCTGTTGGAAGCGATGTACCGTTTAGTGGAAAGAATGTTGTGGGTCGCGATGATCTTCGCGGTTATACCAATGGAAAACACCGTGCCAATCAGGTGTATGATATACAAACAGAGTATCGCTTGAATTTTTATAAAAAATGGGGTATGGTTGCTTTTACAGGAGTGGCTTTAGCTACCGATAACTGGAAAGGTGATAATTTTAGTGGGCTCCTTCCCTCTCTGGGTGCAGGATTAAGGTATAAAGCCATACCTTCCAGGAATATCAATATTGGGGTTGAGGCGGCTGTTGGTAAAGAAGATTGGGGCGTTTATTTCCGTATTGGAGAAACCTTTACCCGGTAATATTTATTTTCCGTTAAATTCATTCATGGTATTGTTAATTCCAGCCAGGCCGAAAGAAGGGATTATTTTTATCATTTTTTCAATACGTTCAGGTAAAGTTTTTTGTTCTTCATGCGTCCATTTACCTAAAACATAATCTATTTGTTGCCCTCTTTTATAATCCCCACCAATACCAAAACGCAGGCGTGCATAATTTTGATTTTGCAGGAGATCATTGATATTTTGAATACCGTTATGTCCACCGGAACTTCCCCTTGCTTTAACACGGATTGTGCCAAAAGGGATGTTTACATCATCGGTAATTACCAGAACATTTTCAAGCGGGATCTTTTCTTTTTCCATCCAGTATTTTACAGCCTTGCCACTTAAATTCATATAAGTATTTGGTTTTACAAGGATAAAGGTTCTGCCTTTATGTTTAAAAGAAGCGATATCGGCCAGTTTTTGGGTTTCAAAATTGAGTTCTTTTTCTTCGGCCAGTTTATCAAGAACAGAAAACCCGATGTTATGCCGGGTATTTTTGTATTGATCTCCAATATTTCCAAGTCCGATAATCAGGAATTTTTTCATTTTTTAATATTTAAACATTTTTGAGCAAAAAACATTTTTTGATAGATTTTGTAAAGCTAATAATTTATATTCATTATCACTTAAAGGGATTATTACATATACTTTTCTAAATATCCACTATCTTATAGAAATCTTTTGTTTTGACTATATCCATTGATAAGAGAAGCAAAGTTCTGAAAGATAAATAAGAATCTATACATAGGTATTGTTTTTAGTTTGTAAGTTGTAATTGGATAGATCTGTTACGTAAAAATAAAAAAAGCTGCCTTTTTTAGGCAGCTTTTAAACTTGATATGAGAATTTTCTTTATTCTGCAGCATTTTCTTCGGCAGCAGGAGTTCCTCCTTCTTCGCCTTCTTCATCTTCGTCTTCATCCTCAACAACGGCAACAGCACGTGCCATTCTTACTTGGCATATAACGGTATTGTCAGGGTGAAGAATTGTAAATTTATCATCTTGAACTTCAGTTACATAGATCTTATCTCCAATTTTCAGTTTAGAAATGTCGGCATTGATAAAATCTGGTAAATTTGCAGGTAAAGCTCTAACCTTTAGTTTTCTGTTTGGAAAACGAAGTACACCACCTGCGATAACACCGGGAGCACTTCCGGTTAATTTGATAGGAATATTCATAGTAATTTCCTTATCTTCAAATAACTGATAGAAGTCGATATGGTTAATTCTGTCGGTAACCGGATCAAATTGAATATCCTGCATAACAGCCTTAAACTTGTCTCCATTCTCAAGTTCAATCATTGCGGTATAAACGTTTGGAGTATAAACCAGATGCTTAAATGCAATTTCATCTGCTGAAAAGTGAATTGGTTTATCTCCTCCGTATAAAACGCAGGGAACCTTTCCAGCATTACGTAAGGCTTTGGTTGCTACCTTGCCCACGCTTTCTCTTTGGGATCCTTTGATTGTGATTGATTTCATTGTTAAAATTTAAATTATTATTTAGTTACATTATAAACTTATCGCTGATGGAAGTATTACTCTGAACTCTGTGCATTACCTCCGCAAATAAGGGCGCGCAAGATACAACTTTTATTTTAGAATTAGGATGTTTTAACGGAATAGTATCAGTGACGATCAATTCTTCTAATTTTGAGTTATTTATGTTCTCATATGCCTTACCCGACAGGATGGCGTGTGTAGCAATGGCTCTTACACTCAAAGCGCCTTTTTCTATCATCAGATCGGCAGCTTTGGCAAGGGTTCCGGCTGTATCTACCATATCATCAACAATAACAACATTTCTGCCGCTAACGTCGCCGATGAGTTCCATAAATGAAATTTCATTGGCTTTTTTGCGCTGTTTATAGCAGATAACCACTTCGCTTTTTAAATATTTTGAATAGGCATAGGCTCTTTTTGATCCTCCCATATCGGGTGAAGCAACGGTTAGATTTTCAAGTTTCAGATCGTTGACATAAGGTAAAAGTATGGTGGAGGCAAAAAGATGATCTACCGGGATCTCAAAGAATCCCTGAATCTGATCAGCATGCAGATCCATAGTGATTACGCGGGTGGCGCCGGCAGCCTGCAAAATTTTGGCTACCATCTTGGCGGCGATTGGTACTCTGGGTTTGTCTTTTCTATCCTGACGTGCCCAACCAAAATATGGAATAACAGCTGTAATATGACGTGCTGAGGCTCTTTTGGCAGCATCGATCATCAGTAACATTTCGGTGAGATTATCTGATGGAGGATTGGTAGATCCAACAATGAAAATTCTTCTTCCTCTGATCGATTCTTCGAAAGAAACCTGAAATTCACCGTCACTAAAGATATTTTTTTTAGAAAGACCGAGTTCAATACCATATTCATCAGCTATTCTTTGGGCGAGAATGGTACTTTGAGAGCATGCAAAAATTTTAGGATTTGGGATTTGTAAGTTCATTTTAAATGACTGTAAATTAGAGAGTTGAAAAATGATGTAAATTATGCCACAAAATTAGTTAATTTATTTTGATGAGAAACCAAATAAAATGATAAAATTCTTACTTAAAAGGATATTATCATTTGTTTAAAAATATATATATTTGCACTCCTGAATTTTCAGGCTTTCGGGTGTGATAAAGTGAGGAATAGCTTCAAGACTTGCAATCGGAATAAAAGGAAAATTCAGAAAATCGGAAAAGAAAAACTCAGGAAACTGAGAGACGTTCATAAATAAGCCTTGATGGCGGAATTGGTAGACGCGCTGGATTCAAAATCCAGTTCTGGCAACAGAGTGCGGGTTCGATTCCCGCTCAAGGTACGAGAGAGGGGTATGTATATCATATCCCTTTTTTTATTAAGAAGGTTTTAAGAGATG
>JANTGS010000151.1 GCA_024762795.1 Flavobacteriaceae bacterium
GAGATGTTTGTGTTTGGCAGATTAACTCCTTTTTTAGATTTTAGTTTTCCGCCTCTTAGCACTCTTGTTTTAACAATGGTATCTCTATCAGTATCAATTACTTCAAATAATAATTTCCCATCGTCAACCAGAATCTGTTCTCCGGGATGTACATCTTTAGGAAAATTTTTATAGGTCATATAAGCTTTTTCTCTGGTTCCTTCGCATTTTACTGTAGTGAAAGTAAATTCATCGCCTTTTTTCAGTTTGACCTTTTCAGCCATTACGCCAACTCTTAATTTTGGTCCCTGAAGATCGGCCAGTATAGCCACATTAAAACCTCTTTTTTTATTGATCTCACGAATCTCTTTAATAGATTGGGCCACATTTTCATATTCGGCATGAGAAAAATTTACACGGAACACATTAACCCCCAGTACCATTAATTCTTCAAGCATTTCTTTGTTGTTGATTGCGGGCCCTAGTGTTGCTACGATCTTGGTCTTTTTTCTGATTTTCATTTTTCTGATTTTTAAATTTTGTAAAGGTTTTTGATCAGTATTAAATGATCAGGTTGTCACGTGATTTTAATGTGTAAGGATCTATGATATATGATGTTATAATTTTATAGGTATTTTTGATCTTTTGGAGTGTCTTTTGAATAAATTCGGTATTGTTCTGTTCGGAAATTTTTAAAAAATAATCGATCTGACTTTTTTCGGGAATCAGAAATTCGATCTTGGTTTCCTGGGCAAATAAATTGTTCAAATCCTGATTAACACGATGTGTCAGAGTGAATTTATTTGAGATCAGATACCAGGAATTTAAGGTTTTTTTGTTTTGGTATTCGTAAAAAGGGAAACTACATTTTTTTGACTCAAAATCCAGATCATCTTTATATCTTTTCAGGTGTATATTTAGCGATTCGTTTAATAAAAAAGCAGCTCTGTAATCTTCCAATGTAGTATGAATTCCAATTAGAGTATAATCGTGTTCATATTCAAAATCATAAGTCAAAAGTTTGGACACCTCTTTTTAATTTGGTTGAATGAGCAAAAATAAGAATACTTTTCAAAACATACTTTAAAAAAAGGTAAAGGAATACGTTAAGATAATTATTCAATTCTTACTTTAGGAACGTTAATCAGTGTATGATTACATTTTTAAGTTTATAATAGCCTCTTTTGGCAGCAATTTCTTCTGCTTTCTTTTTTGATGTAGCTCTTCCTTTTGATATGAGCTCGTTATTCAGGAACATTTTAACACTAAAATGTTTTAGAGTATCTTTTCCGGTATCTTCGTAGTTCTGAAAACGGATCTTCTTCTTCGTTTTCTGACTCCATTCAATGAGTAAACTTTTATAACTTGTGATTTTTCCTTGCAGGCGTTCAATATCCACATAGGGTTCAATAACATATTTGTAAATAAATTTTTCACAAAATACATAGCCTTTATCCAGATGTATGGCTCCGATCAATGCTTCAAAAAGATTACCGTAGATATTCTCACCAAAATTCTGGTTAGAGAAATTGCTTTTTACGAGTTTAAGCAGGTTCAGGTCTTTGCCAAGTTCATTAAGGTGTTCCCTGCTAACAATTTTAGAACGCATTTGGGTAAGAGTGCCTTCATCTGCCTGAGGCATTTTTAAAAAAAGATAGTTGGCAATTACCGCTCCTAAGACGGCGTCTCCCAGATATTCCAGTCGTTCATAATTTTGCGGATAACCTTTTTCGTTGGTTTCTTTAACGGAACTATGGGTAAAAGCTTTTTTGTAGTAGTGGATCTGTTTTGGATTGTAATGCAGAATTTTTATTAATGAATTATAAAAAGCATCCTCTTTATTTTTAAGATGAGAGCTTGTTATTTTTTGTAAAAAATTCATTATTAAAAATTACCCTTCGTACTTTTTAAACAGGATACAGGCATTATGTCCTCCAAACCCAAAGGTATTGCTCATGGCAATTCTTACCTCTCTTTTTTGAGGTTTGTTAAAAGTAAGATTTAGTTTCGGATCGATCTGGTCATCATCATTAAAATGATTGATTGTTGGTGGAACAATCCCGTTGTTAATCGCCAGAATAGATGCAATCGCTTCAATAGCTCCTGCAGCTCCCAGCAAATGTCCCGTCATTGATTTGGTAGAATTGATATTGATATCATAAGCATGATTTCCAAAAACAGCCTGAACGGCTTTTAACTCGGCAACATCACCAAGTGTTGTGGCAGTACCATGCATATTGATGGCATCAACTTCTTCCGGTTTGATCCCTGCATTTTTAATGCTGTTCAGCATAACATTTTTAGCACCTTCTCCTTCGGGATGCGGTGCAGTGATATGGTATGCATCAGCCGAGAGTCCGCCACCAATGAGTTCGGCATAGATCTTTGCTCCGCGGGCTTTGGCATGTTCGTATTCTTCAAGGATAAGCGCTCCTGCTCCTTCGCCTAAAACAAAACCATCTCTCTCTTTATCAAAAGGTCTTGATGCAGTTTTAGGATCATCATTCCGGGTGGAGAGTGCATTCATTGAGTTAAATCCTCCCATACCTGCAATGGTAACAGCTGCTTCAGATCCTCCCGAAACAAAAATATCTGCATCGCCTAAGCGGATGTAGTTGTATGCGTCAATTATTGAGTTGGCCGAAGAGGCACAGGCAGAGACTGTTGTAAAATTAGGTCCCTGTAAACGGTGTTTGATCGAGATTTGCCCTGGGGCAATATCGGCAATCATTTTAGGTATAAAAAAAGGATTAAAACGAGGTAATCCGTTGCCTCTGCAGTAATCCAGCACTTCATTTTGAAAAGTTTCCAGTCCGCCAATTCCGGCTCCCCAGATCACTCCTATTCTTTTTCTGTCCTCTTTATCAAGGTCAAGGCCTGAATCGGCAAGAGCTTCATCAGCAACCACCATGGCATACTGAGTGAATCTGTCCATTCTGCGAGCTTCTTTCCTGTTGATAAAATCGGTAACAGTGAAATTTTTCAATTCACAGGCAAAAGTTGTTTTAAATTTGCTTGCATCAAAATAAGTAATGGGAGCAGCGCCGCTAACCCCATTTATTAGACCCTCCCAATACTCAGCAACTGTGTTGCCTATAGGAGTTAATGCACCCAAACCTGTAACTACAACTCGTTTTAAACCCATAAATTTGTTAAATAAATAAACTACGGATATTGAATGATATCCGTAGTTTAAAGTATTGTTAGAAAGATTATTTAGCTCCTTCTATATAGCTAATTGCTTGACCAACAGTGCTGATGTTTTCAGCCTGATCGTCCGGGATCTGAATATCAAATTCTTTTTCAAATTCCATTATTAACTCTACAGTATCCAGTGAATCTGCTCCCAGGTCGTTTGTAAAGTTTGCTTCGTTAGTAATTTCATTTTCGTCAACGCCTAATTTATCAACGATAATGGCTTTAACTCTTGATGCAATGTCTGACATAATTGTTATTTTTAAAAATTATTACAGCTGCAAAAATAAGAAACTTTAGATTTAAATTCACATTTTGTTAAAGAATTTACTAATTTTCATCATCTGATGAATATATAATATCGGGTATAAGGCATGGTTTAAAAGAAAAATCCTTTCTTTTGCAGTATAAATTAATGGTATATTATGCTAAAAATTATAATTTTTGCTTCCGGCTCAGGTACCAATGCAGAGAATATTATGCATTACTTTAAAAATAAGGATCTTGCAGAGGTAAAGTATGTTCTGACTAACAATAAAAAGGCCAAAGTTATTGCACGTGCAGAAAAATTTGATACGCCTGCAATAATTTTTACTAAAAAGGAAATGAATTCTGATCTGTTTTTAAAATTTTTAAAGCAGGAGGCTGATCTGATCGTACTGGCCGGTTTTTTATTAAAGATACCGGATCAAATAGTAAAAGCCTTTCCGAAAAGGATCATCAATATCCATCCTGCACTTCTGCCAAACTACGGAGGTAAGGGCATGTACGGAATGCATGTTCATAAGGCAGTGGTTGCAAATCATGAAAAAGAAAGCGGAATTACCATTCATTATGTCAATGAAAAATATGATGACGGAGTTGTGATTTTTCAAAAAAAAGTTGCTCTTGATCCTAAAGATACTCCGGAAGATGTGGCAGCAAAGATCCATATTTTAGAACAGAAAAATTTTCCGCAGGTAATAGAAAATTTAATCCTTCAAAAATAATGTCGGAAGTTCATATTTATACTGATGGAGCCTGTAGCGGTAATCCCGGAAACGGAGGTTATGGCATTGTGATGGAATGGGTTGGAGGTCAAAACAAACACGGAAAAATTATTTTTAAGGAGTTCTCGGAAGGCTACCGGAAAACTACCAACAATCGAATGGAATTGCTGGCAATAATAGTAGCTTTGGAACAACTTAAGAAAGAAGGAATGGAAGTAACTGTTTTTTCCGATTCGAAATATGTGGTGGATGCTGTAAACAAAGGCTGGGTTTTTGGCTGGGAAAAGAAAGGATTTAAAGATAAAAAGAATCCCGATCTGTGGAGAAGATTTTTAAAGGTTTACCGCAGGCATAAAGTTAAAATGGAATGGATCAAAGGCCATAATGATCAC
>JANTGS010000152.1 GCA_024762795.1 Flavobacteriaceae bacterium
AGTTGTTCCACAGTTAAAATTACTGATTCATGGAAATCTGACGATGTAAGTACTGTAAAAAATGAGCGTATTATTGTGATGGCAAGAACTGATGATCAGGTGGCCAGACAACGGTTTGAACAGGAAATAGCCGATAGATTAAGATCCGGTGGATTTAATGCAACTGAAAGCTATAAAAAGTTTCCTGCAATCAGTGTAAACAAGAAAAAAACTCCTGAAGAAGTTAAACAAGATGTTCAGATCTTAAAAAATGAAGGTTTTAACGCTGTTGTCCTTACCGTGCTCAGAGATAAAACTAAAGAGGTAGTTACTTCTGAAACCGGTGGTTATGCTACTGGAGGTTATTATCCGTCTTATTACGGACCTTATTACGGAGGTTTTGGAGGATATTATGGTAGTGTTTATTCTCCTTACGGTTATGGTTATGGCGGAACTTATGTTCCTTCTGAAACCCGTACTTATACTTCTGAAACTTATGTTTTGGAAACTGTGGTTTACGATCTGAAAAGAGCAAATGGAAAACAATTGGTAGCGGTTGTAACTGCCGAAGTTACCGATCCTAAATCAGCATCGAAACTTGCTCCTGAATATGCTGAAAAAGTATTGAAAAGTCTAAAATAGACTCTTTTTACTAAAATAATATTGGGTGGGTTGTTTAACCCACCCTTTTTTGTTAAATTTGATAAACCTTCTAAGTTTTTTTCAATGAAACAGTTTTATTCCTTCTCAATTCTTTTCTTTTTGTCAGTTTTAACCTTTGGTCAGGAGAGATATTTAACCGTAAAATCTAAAGATTCTGTAAATGATCAACCACGTTTTATGAGCAGCTTTGGTGCCAATATCAAATTAAATGGTTACTATGATGTTTTTGGCGGACTGCAAGACAATGAAACCTTTAATGTAGGTCTAATCAATGTGTATGGCGATAATGATGCGGGTGCTTTTCATATGGATATGTACCAGACTCAGATGAAATTCGAAACAAAATATGTAGATAAAAGCGGACGCGAATTAAGAGCTACTGTCGAATTCGATTTCTGGGGAGGTAATGGACACATGAGATTGAGAAAAGCTTATGTTGAAACTGATCACTGGCAAATTGGTCAGAACTGGAATGCTTTTGGTGATGAAGTGTTATGGCCTAACATCATGGAGTGGGAGGGCCCTCCTTCCGGTATATGGGTAAGATCACCGCATATTAAATATTCAAATCAATTTAATAATGATAACTGGAAGTACGAGATTAGTGTTGAAGCACCTATTAATGATTATAACAGATACGGTGAATATGATATCCTGGTGGATGAAGCACATCAAATAACTCCCGATCTGGTTTTTGCTTTAAAAAATCAACAGGATTGGGGCCACCTGAGGTTATCGAGTATTTTTAGAAATATCAGATATGAATTAAATGGTGATCTCAGCAGCTTTTTCGGTTATGGTCTTTCATTTTCAGGGATCTATAAGCCAAACAGAAACAGCCTTCAGTTTCAATTAGTTGGAGGAAAGGGAATTACGGCATATATGACGAGTGTTTCCGGATTGGGTTATGATGGCTTTCCTACCCTTGACGGAGACTTTAGTGCTACTCCTGCCATTGGAGGTTGGATCTCTTATGAATATTTTTTTACAGATAAAATCCATGTTAATGCAGTATTGGGAGATACCGATTATAATCTGAATAATGTTAACCGTACTGTTTCCGATGGCTCAGAAGAGGTTATTGTCCTTAAAGGGGATGTTTATCATGATCATTACTACGGCCTTTTCAATGTTATGTATGATCCTTTTGAAAGGATGACTTTAGGTCTGGAATTGGATTATGGTGTAAAAAAGATCAAAGTAGATGGCACTTTAAATAATGTGCCCGTACAAGATACTTCTTCAAGAGATGCTATGAGAATAAGTTTTGGTCTGATGTTTTATTTCTAAAAACAATACTTATTTTAGCCTAATTATTATTCAGTCAAAACAATTGTTTATGTTTAAAGTTTCTTTCACTGCTTTTTTTTTCCTATTAATCTTTTTTTCCTGTAATTCTCCCAAAAAAGAATATAATGAAATAAAACAAATTGCTGTAAACAGTACTCATCCGGATGGATATGTAGGAGATAAAAATTGCGTTTCCTGTCATAAAAAAGAAACTCATCTCTGGAAAGGCTCTCATCATGATCTTGCCATGCAGGTGGCTAATGATTCTACAGTATTGGGTGATTTTAATGATGTATCAACTGTAATAGATAAAGTTTCCTATCATTTTTACAGAAAAGATGGCGGATTCTTTGTTAATATTAAGGAACTTGACGGTACAGTTAACGATTATCAGATCAAATACACTTTTGGATTTACCCCTTTACAACAGTATCTTGTCGATTTTGATAAAGGAAGGAAACAGGTTTTAAGAGTTACCTGGGACAGTCTAAAGAAAAAATGGTATCATCAATATAAAGGTGATATCATCCCACAACACGACTGGTTGCACTGGACCAAGGGGGCACAAAACTGGAATACCATGTGTGCCGAATGCCATTCAACTAATTTGAAAAAGAATTATTTTGTTGAAAAGGATTCGTTTCATACTACTTATTCCGTTATCAATGTAAGCTGTGAAAGCTGTCACGGACCCGGTGAAAAACATTTAGAATGGGCTGCAGGTGATCAAAAATCAAAAGATTATCAAATACTGAACAGTACAACGAAGATTCAGCAAATTAACGAATGTGCTCCCTGCCATTCAAGAAGATCTAAACTTACCCAAAATCTCACACCCGGACTGACCTACGAAGATCAGTATATGATTCAAACCTTAACACCTAATTTTTACTTTCCGGATGGGCAGATCATGGATGAAGATTATGTGGTAGGTTCTTTTTTGCAAAGTAAAATGTATCACAGCAGCGTAAAATGTACCAATTGCCACGATCCGCACAGTATGCAACTTAAATTTCAGGGAAATACTCTTTGCCTGCAGTGCCATGTCAATACCGATTACAATACTCCAAAACATCATTTTCACAAAATGGGTACCGAAGAGAGTCAGTGTATCAACTGTCATATGACCGGGAGAACTTATATGGGAAATGATTTTCGTCGTGATCATAGTTTCCGGATTCCAAGACCCGATCAAAGTGTTAAATATAATACCCCAAACGCATGTACCGGTTGTCATAAAGACAAATCAGATAAATGGGCAGCAGATTATATCGTAAAATGGTATGGAGCAAAGAGAAGAGATCACTTTTCAGATGCTCTTTTATTAAGTACAAAAGCTTCTCTTTCTGCAAAAGAAAAAGAAAAACTCAATGCATTTATTAGCGATACAAAATATCCGTATATAGCCCGGGCAACTGCCATTGAGAACATGCAGATCACTTCCAATGATGAATATGTTTCTCTTTTAAAAGCATTAAACGACAGCTCTGCCTTGGTAAAATATAAAATACTTCAAAAGTTTAATGGTTTGCCTCTCGAACAAAGAACAAGTCTGGCCTTAAAACATATTAACGATACTGTAAAACTTGTTAGAGTAGGGGCTGCAAATCTTATAATTGATCTCGATATCAATAAGCTGCATGAACCGGAAAGATCAAAAGCCATGGCTGCATTTAAAGATTATAAAGAAATGCTTTATGCGGGTGCTGATTTTTCAACCGGAAGAATGCAAATGGGCGATTACTTTATGCGTAAAGGGAATTTAAAAGAAGCTTTAAAAAATTATAAGATCGCCATACAAAAGGATAGCCTCATATTGCCTGCTTACGGCAATCTGGCAACAACTTACAGTATGCTCTCTGATAATCAAAACGCACTAAAAACTCTCAATACCTTAATCCATCTTGATCCGCAGAATTCAAGAGCTTATTATTTACGTGCCCTTCTTTATTTTGAAATGAAACAGGAAGATAAAGCTGTGGCGGATTTAAAAAAGGCTACGGAGATCAATCCTAACGATGGTCGCTCTTATTACAATCTGGCAACGTATTACTATCAGAAAAAAATTCAGATATCTGCTTTAAAAAATATTCAAAAAGCTTTACAAATTGATCCGCAAAACAGGGATTACAGATATTTACTTGCACTGATCTATCAGGGGCTGGGTAATATTCAGGGTAGTAAACGTATCATGGATCAGCTGCAAAAAGAGACCGGACAGTAATTTAATGGGTCAATTGATAAGAATTTAATAATTTAAATAGGGTATAAAGCATTATAGCTTTTAATCATTCAATTTTTTAATCTTTAAATCATTACTGTCCGATAAAAATACAAAATAATACCTAATGTTTTTTATTTTACTGAATATTAACCAGTTGTCATTTCAGTGTTTTTAATTTTTAAAAGTAAGCCCCTTAAAATAGAGTTGGCTGCATTAATTCATCGTATGTTTTCTGCCAGTCTATATCGGGATTCTCAAGAAATTTGATCAGATGGATATAATTAAACAGGTGAATTTTGCAAAAACTAACCAGATTTGAGAATGCCCATTTGCGTTTGAGCATTTTTTGAACAACTGTCATAAGTA
>JANTGS010000153.1 GCA_024762795.1 Flavobacteriaceae bacterium
GGGGTAAAAGAACACTTTTTTGATTATGTAGATTTTAACGATAAAGAATTAAGCAATTCAACATTTATCAATGATAAATTTCTCGATTATGTTTTTTATTTGAATCAGGCTAATGATCAGGATAAAACAAATATACTGCAAAAAGCTGCTATTGAAGATATTACTACGAGAATCTCAGGTAATTATCCACTGCTTAAAACTTTTGAAGAATCTGCCTTAAAACAATATGTGGATGATGGTAATTTAAAAATGGTAAATTATCTGTTAAAAGATCATTATGCAAATTTACCACTTGATTATCAGGATTATGTCTTTAAACATAAGGTTGAAACCGAGATTAAAACTGCAGTTGGCAGCAAGGCTCCAAACCTTGAATGGGTTGAAAAAGGAGATGAAAAGAATCTTTATGATCTGTTTGGAAACGATTATTATATAGTCGTTTTTTTCAGCAGTACTTGTCAGCACTGTCAAAGGGAAATGCCTTTACTTCACGATTTTATAAAAGATATAAACAATGTTAAAGTAATTGCTGTAGGTCTTGAAGATGAAAGAACCGGATGGGAAGAAATGACTTCAGGATGGAAACAATATATCAATATTCTAGATCTCGATAAATGGGATAGTTTTAGGGCCAAAGCTTATGGTGTTACAGAGATCCCCAGTTTTTTTATCCTTGATAAAAATAAAGTAATTATAGCAAAACCGGAGGATGTAAATGCATTAAAGAAGATCTTTAAACCGGCCGAATAAACCGGTTCTTTTGTTTTGCAACTTTAATAACATGAATTACATGTTAATTTTTTCTTAATTATGCGAATATGTGAGTACTTTTGTTATGAATAAAATACTTACATAATGGAAGATATGATTTTTTATGATAGGTTGCAGTTTGCATTTACTATCACTTTCCACTACATATTTCCTCAGTTAACCATGGGATTATCCTTGATAATTGTGTATTTTAAATGGAAATATCTACGATCTAAGATCGAAAAATACAATGATGCCGCCAAATTCTTTATGAAGATCTTTGCTGTTAATTTTACCATGGGTGTTGTAACGGGTATTCCAATGGAATTTCAGTTTGGTACCAATTGGGCAAATTTTTCTGAACTAACGGGTGGTATTATTGGCCAGACCCTTGCTATGGAAGGGATGTTCTCTTTCTTTTTAGAATCGTCTTTTCTGGTGCTTTTTATTTTTGGTGAAAAACTGATGGGTCAGAAATTACACTTCTTGACCGGTTTTCTTGTGTTTTTAGGCTCCTGGGCCAGCGGATGGTTTATCCTTGCAACCAATGCATGGATGCAGCACCCGGTAGGATATGAAATTCTGGATAACGGAAAGTATATCCTTAATAATTTTTCGGCTATTTTTGCAAATCCCTGGTTGATTCCGGCCTTTTTACACAATCAGATGGCTTCTGTAGTTACCTCTTCCTTTGTTGTGGCAAGTATTGGGGCTTTTTATATTTTAAGAGAAAAGAATATTGAATACGGAAAACTATTCCTGAAAACAGGAGTGGTTTTCGGAATTATTTCCAGTTTATTGGTCGCATTTCCAACAGGCGACTGGAATGCAAAAAATGTTGCTAAACATCAGCCACCTTCATTTGCTGCCATGGAAGGAATTTTTAAAACCGAAGATGCCGGAGCTGAAATTGTTCTAATCGGTCAGCCTAATATGGTTGAAAAGAAGATCGATAATAAGATTGCAGTTCCTAATGTTTTGAGCTTTCTTACTTACCAGAATTGGAACACACAAATACCGGGGATGGATCAGTTTAAAAAAGAGGATCTCCCCGATAATATTCCAGCCCTTTATTATTCTTATCATATCATGGTAGGACTGGGAACTATTTTTATTGCCCTTATGGCACTGTCATTATTTTTCTTATGGAGGAAGAAATTGTACCATATTAAATTTTTACTCTGGACGATTATGTTTATGGTGCCCTTTCCATATATCGCTAACCTTACCGGATGGTATGTGGCCGAACTGGGCCGACAACCCTATCTGGTTTACGGTTTGTTACGAACCAGTGAAGGAATCTCACCAACGGTTTCTTCGGGAAATACTTTATTTACCTTACTGGGATTTGTTGGTTTATATATGTTGCTGGGACTCTTATTCTTAGTTCTGGTAGGAAAAACAATACATCAGGGACCAAAACCTCAAACACATTAGATCATGGAAATATTCTGGTTTATTATTATAGCAATTGTTTTAGCCGTATTTTTTATCTTAGACGGTTATGATTTTGGAGCAGGAATTATTCATTTATTCTTTGCTAAGACTGAGAAAGACAGAGAGGTTATTGCCAAATCTGCCGGTTTATTCTGGGATTCGAATGAAGTATGGCTGGTGGCAGGCGGAGGAATGCTTTTTATGGCTTTTCCTAGTTTTTACGCCTCGGTTTTCAGCGGTTTTTATTTACCGTTGATCATTGTTCTTTGGCTGATCATATTCAGGGCCATAGGTTTAGAATTCAGAAGTAAGTTTCACTATCAGATGTGGAAAGACATCTGGGATAAGGCTTTTGGTATTTCAAGTTTGTTGCTGGCACTTTTCTTCGGTATCGCTTTGGGAAATGTCGTAAGAGGAGTGAATCTGGGCGGATTAGAAAACGGAGTTTATGCTTATGAAAAACATTTTTTCTTTCTACCCCTGTGGGATAGTTCTTTTAGCCCTTTAAGTGTTCATCCGGGGGTTATTGACTGGTTTACGATCATTATCGGATTGATCTCGGTAATTACTCTGGCCATTCATGGCGCCAACTGGATTATTCTTAAAACAAATTCTTCGATCAATATAAAATTAAAAGGTGTTATCTTTAATTTGAATATTGCATTACTTGTTTTGACTGTTTTATCTCTGGCAGTCTGGAACATGATCAATTCGGATTCACTGAATAATTTTATCGAAAGGCCCTATCTGATTATTTTCCCGGTACTCTATTTTACCGGACTGATCGGGTTGTTTTTTATAAAAAGATTCAAAAAAGAAATCAATGGCTTTATTTTTTCTTCCTTGCTGATCGTGGGAGGAATCACTTCCTCACTGGCATCGATGTTCCCGGTATTGTTACCTTCGGTAAATAATAGTGAAGATGCCCTTACCATTTATAACACTTCTACCCATGAATACGGTTTGTCAGTTGCTATAGGTTGGGGAATTGTAGGATTTATACTGCTTTTTGTGTATGTGATCATACAAAAAAGAATGATGAGCGGGAAGATTGATGGTATGGATTACGGACACCCTTAAAAATAAGTAACAGATGACCGAAACCTTAATTGCTTTGATCAGTATTGTTATTGGCATTATCGGAGCAAATTTTACAGGAAAACGGTTTGCAAAGTTTGATCTTGGTTTTACCGGAAATACGCTGGCAGGTGTTTTTGGCAGTATTTTTTTGATAAAATCAATTGGGAGGCTGGGTTTTGATCCGGTTTCTGTTATGCGATCAGGTAATGTTGATATTTTATTATTGATGATCAATTTTATGGTTTCATTCATCGGTGGAAGTGCAGCTGTGGTCTTTGCTAAGAAAATCCGGATCTTTATGAATAAGAGGAGATAATTCTTGTCCTTATCAAAAATCGTAATTTTGATAAAAATAAAACTTGTGATCAAAAAGGTTTTATTCCTGCTTCTTTTTTCCTCCTTTACAGCGATTATTATATCTGAAGAATGTACAGGTAATTACTGTGAGCTTGGAAGAGGAGGAAGGCTGGTGCAGGAGATAACGTCGCATCGGAAAGGATTTATCAATATTCTCGATCTTAAAAAATGGGAAAGCAACAGGGTTGAGGAATTTGGGGTAACGTCTAGTCCTACTTATTTTGTACTGGATCGCAACAAGATCATACTGGCAAAACCCAATGATGTTTACGAACTAAAAAAAATCTTTAAGCTGAGATAAAACCTTTCTCAAAAATGAAAAAAAGCATCTTCCAGATGTTCTATTTTATAGCCTTTTGGGGTTTTGACTATCCCAATTACATCAAAACGGACTTCCACATCGAGATCATTAGAAACCACATATTCATCCATGGCAGTGATCAGTAAATTCTTTTGTTTGGGTTTAAGAAACTCCTGAGGATCACCAAAAACATCAGTAGATCGTGTCTTGACCTCCACTGCGACCAGCGTGTCTCCTTTTTGAGCAATGATGTCGATCTCAGCTTTTTTAAAATGCCAGTTTCTTACTATGATCTTATAGCCATTTCGTAGTAAATGATCTGCCGCGAGATCTTCTCCTTCTTTTCCCAGATCATTATGACGAGCCATGTTTTAGTGATGAGTTTTGAGTGATGAATTTTGAGTTTTATGTTTGTTGTTCCGTGTTTCTACTCAAACCGGATCTTTGCTTTCTTTTCGGTAACTTTTAATTCCACATTAGTCCCAAAGATCAGGGCACGGTTATCATCAATATGTCCGGCAGGAAAATCAAAGATCACCGGAAAATCATACTC
>JANTGS010000154.1 GCA_024762795.1 Flavobacteriaceae bacterium
AACTTTTCTTCTCTTCAATCTTTTCTTTTTCTTCGTCTTCTTCTTTGGTAGCTTTTTTAAATTCTTTAATTCCACCCCCAATTCCTTTCATCAGTTCGGGTAATTTTTTACCACCGAAAAGTAAAAGAACTATAATTGCGATAACGATCCATTCCGGACCACCAGGCATTCCAAGTAAAAATATATTGTATAACATCTTTTTTTATTTTAACCGGACAAAGGTAATATTAATATTTTAAATATGCTTAACTCAGCCGGGGATTCTTTTACGAAACTATCGTTAGGTAAGATAAATATTTTAAGATTTTAAATCCTCAATTTTTCTAATATCTAATATATCCCCCTAAAGATTCTCTTTTTTTAACCTCTTTAGGTTCCCCTTTTACATTAATGCTGGCACCGAGGTTTACATCAGCATCTACCAGTTTGGTAGCATAGATCTTTGCGCTTCCACCGGTTGAACCGGATATTTTAATGTACTCTGATTTTACTTGATTTCCTTCATAAATTCCACCGGTATGTACCCAGACATTTTGGTTGATCGCTTTTCCTTCGAGTTGAACTTTTCCTCCGGTATAGGATTTTACATCAAGATAATTAACTTTTACTTCAAGTTTAACGGTTCCGGCCTCAACGGCTTTTATCGAAACTTTTTCTTGTTTTATCACTCCTTCCGACCAGATCACAGAGCCTTCATTGGCTACGATATCATCCAGATCTTCAGCATAGTACAAATGAACTGTTACTTCCTGAGCTGAAAAGGTTTCCATCAGGGTTAAAGAAATCTTTATCACTCCGTTTACATTTTTTATCACCACCTGATCAGCCTTCTCTCCGGTGATCACCACTTTTGGGTTATTGGCTTTGATCAGTTCTACATTTAATCCGCGATAAGCTCTTACTTCATGAAAATCTCCTAATCTTTTAGTAATATCATTTTGTGCATTTATTATTCCGCTAAGGAAAAACAATATAATAACTACTTTTTTCATCTTTTAAAAATTTTATAAATCTTCTATTAAATTATAATCCAAATGTTTCTTTTCCAGATCGGTATTTTTAACTGAAACTTTTACTTTATCCCCCAGCTGGTAAATATTTTTGGTTACCTGACCTATCAGCGCGTATTGTTTTTCATCAAAAATATAAAAATCGCTTGTAATATCTTTTATCCGTACCATACCTTCACATTTATTAGAAATGATCTCAACATAAATTCCCCATTCGGTTACACCGGAAATAACGCCTTCAAATACTTTATCGGCATGATCCTGCATATATTTCACCTGCATGTATTTTATAGAATCTCTTTCGGCTTTGGTGGCAAGGAATTCCCTTTCGGAAGAATGTTTACATTTCTCTTCGTACAGATCTTCATTCACCGATTTTCCATGGTGCAGATAGTGCTGTAACAAACGATGAACCATCACATCGGGATAACGGCGAATAGGGGAGGTGAAGTGGGTATAATAATCGAAAGCGAGGCCGTAATGACCAATATTCTGAGTTGTATAAACCGCTTTACTCATAGAACGAATGGTTAAGGTTTCTATCATATTCGATTCCGGTTTACCGTGAACATCTTTAAGAAGACGGTTTAAAGAATCGGAAATATGCTTGGCATTATCGGTTTTAATTTTATACCCAAATTTATTGATAATGGTTTGTAAAGCTGCCAGTTTATCAACATTAGGTTCATCGTGAACGCGGTAAACAAAGGTTTTGGCCTGTAATTTATTACCTACTTGTTTCTTATTCTTACCTACAAATTCGGCTACTTTTCTGTTGGCCAGCAGCATAAATTCTTCAATAAGTTTATTGGCATCTTTAGATTCTTTTACATAAACCCCAATTGGATTATTCTCTTCGTCCAGTTCAAATTTTACTTCGGTCTTATCGAATGAAATAGCCCCGTGTTTCATACGATCTTTACGTAAAATCTTAGCCAGTTCATCTAATTTTAATACTGCATTTACAATATTTTGATCTTTAAAGCCGGAAGTTTTTTCGATAATGGCCTGAGCTTCTTCATAAGCAAAACGCTGATCAGATAAGATCACGGTTTTACCAAACCATTCTTTTACAATATGCGCTTTTTCATCCAGTTCAAAAACTACCGAAAAGGTTAATTTTTCTTCGTTCGGACGCAGGGAACAAACCTTATTCGATAGAATTTCGGGCAACATAGGCACTACCCTGTCGACCAAATAAACCGAAGTTCCTCTTTCATAAGCTTCCTGATCAAGAATGGTATTTTCTTGTACATAATGCGTTACATCGGCAATATGAATACCTACTTCATAATTACCATTTTCAAGCACTTTAAAAGATAAGGCATCATCAAAATCCTTGGCATCTTTAGGATCGATGGTAAAGGTTAAATCTTTACGCATATCCCTTCTTTTAGCTATTTCCTTATCAGAAATTTCTATAGGAATATTCGAGGCATAATCTTCTACACCCTCTGGAAATTTATAAGGCAAACCATACTCAATCAAAATAGAATGCATTTCGGTATTATGGTCGCCGGGTTTTCCTAAAACCGTTATTATTTCCCCGAAAGGGTTTCTTGATTTATCGGGCCATTCGGTAAATCTTACAAGTACTTTATCACCATCAACTGCATTGTTTAAAAGTTTTTTAGGGATAAAAATATCAGTGTACATTTTATAATCATCCGGTATTACAAATCCGAAATTCTTACTGAGTTGTAAAACCCCTACAAATTCGGTTTTTGCCCTTTCAATAATCTCTATAATATCCCCTTCCTGCTTTTTATTTTTCTTTCGTTTATACACATAAACCTTAACATAGTCGTTATCAAAGGCCTTGTTAAGGTTCCTTTGCGGAATATAAATATCGTGTTCCAGATCTTCACAAACCACATAAGCATTTCCGTTGGAGGTCATATCCACTACGCCAAAATGATAATGTTGTTCGGGTACCAGTACATATTTACCTTTGTCAATTTCTTTAATTTTATTTTGTGAAGCGAGTTCAAAAAGTTTTTGCTGTATCTTTTCGCGGCTTACCGGATCGTTAAATTCTAATCTGGAAGCTATTTGTTTATAATTAAAACCTTGTTTAGGATGTTGGTTAAAAACCTTTAAAATTTTGCGGGTTAAGTGTTTGATCTTTGATTTTTTATTCATTCTTTTTATTGTATATTTTTATAACGGATAAAATTACAACTAATATTCAAGATTAAATGTTAATAAATTGTTAGGTTAAAAACAAATTGTAATTTGCAGATTTTAATACTTTTTTTATGGTTAAAAAGTGGTTTATCATTTTAAATCCAAATTCGGGAAAATTCAATGCAGAAGAAAGAATAGATCATCTGAAAAAACTTTTATCAAAAAATGATCTTTCTTTTGAACTGGCTGTTACCCAATACAAAAAACACGATTTTGAACTTACTCAGGCTGCTTTAAAAAAAGGTTATCGAAATTTTATCTGTATTGGTGGGGATGGTACTTTGCATTATATGGTCAATGCGATAATGAAACAAAAAGAAATTCCTACTAAAGAAATAAAAATAGGAGTAATCCCGGTAGGAACCGGTAATGACTGGGTAAAGACATACAACATACCGAAAAACTTTAAAAAAGCCATAAATATTATAAAAAATGGAAAAACGATTGTTCAGGATATTGGAAAAATAAATGTTGAAAACAGTAATGATATTTTTTATTTTAATAATGTAGCAGGGGTAGGGTTTGACGGACTTGTGGTAAAAAACCATCATAAATTTAAAAAACTGGGTTCTTTATCCTATTTGTTCAGTACTCTTTTCAGTTATAAACAGTATCAAAATAATCAAGTTGAGATCAGTTTTAATAAAAAACAATTTACCACCAATCTTTTTATCCTGGCAGCAGGAATAGCTAAATTTTCGGGTGGAGGAATGCAGTTAACCGATTATAAAGAACACTGTAACGGCTATTTTGACATCAGTCTGATCAAAGAGATCGGTTTTAAAACCATTCTAAAAAGCATCCCGAAGGTTTTTAAAGGGAATATCAGCAATATTAAAGAGTTTAATTTTTACCGAACGCAAAAGCTATCTGTTAAATCTCTTTCATATCTGCCCCTTATTCAGGCAGACGGAGAGCTTTTGGGAGAAGGTAACTGCAGTATTGAAGTTGTGCCTGAGGCCATAAGGTTTGTTATAGGTTAAAAAGATTAAATGTAACATTTATAAAAAGGCATCGTCTTTATTATAACTAAGTTAACTAAACCCTACTATTGTGAACTTTAATAATAAAGAAATAAGATTTTTTATAAAACTCACAGCAGTTTATCTTTTTATTTTTATGGGTGGGATCATTACGGCCAAAATAACCATTGACCGTATTTTTAAAAATTCAGATACCGTTAAAGTAGTTTCCTCTCAGGAAATAGGAAATCCAATTTTAAAACAAACC
>JANTGS010000155.1 GCA_024762795.1 Flavobacteriaceae bacterium
TTACATTTTAAAAAGTTTTAGAGAATGCCAAAAGACACCTCCATCAAATCGATTTTAATAATAGGTTCAGGTCCAATTATCATAGGCCAGGCCTGTGAATTTGATTATTCAGGCACTCAGGCAATCCGTTCACTCCGTGAAGAAGGAATCGAGGTAATCCTGATCAATTCAAATCCTGCTACTATAATGACGGATCCTCAAATGGCCGATCATGTATATTTAAAACCACTAACTACAAAATCAATTCTTGATATCTTAAAGAAACACCCCAATATCGACGCTGTACTTCCTACCATGGGGGGACAAACAGCTTTAAACCTGTGTATCGAAGTTGACGACAGAGGGATCTGGAAAGATTTTGATATTAAAATCATCGGAGTAGATATCAATGCCATTCAAATTACTGAAGATCGTGAACAGTTTAGAAATCTGATGAATGAAATCGGTATTCCTCAGGCCCCTTCAAAAACAGCCACCTCTTATCTTGAAGGAAAAGAGATCGCTCAGGAATTTGGTTTCCCACTGGTTATCAGACCCTCCTTTACCTTAGGAGGTTCAGGAGCTTCAATAGTTTATGAAAAAGAAGATTTTAATAAACTTTTAAAACGTGGCCTTGAAGCTTCTCCTATTCACGAAGTACTGATAGACAAAGCCCTGATGGGGTGGAAAGAATTTGAACTTGAACTTTTAAGAGATAAGAATGATAATGTGGTCATCATTTGTACCATTGAAAATATGGATCCAATGGGAATCCATACAGGAGATTCGATCACCGTTGCTCCTGCCATGACTTTGAGTGATACTGCTTATCAGCGGATGCGTGATATGGCTATAAAGATGATGCGTTCTATAGGTGATTTTGCCGGTGGATGCAATGTTCAGTTTGCCATGAGCCCGGATGAAAAAGAAGACCTGATAGCCATTGAGATCAATCCAAGGGTTTCACGATCTTCTGCCCTGGCTTCAAAAGCAACAGGTTATCCTATTGCAAAAGTGGCTTCAAAACTAGCTTTAGGATATAACCTTGATGAACTTGAAAATCAAATCACTAAAAATACTTCAGCTCTTTTTGAACCTACTCTGGATTATGTAATCGTAAAGATTCCTCGTTGGAATTTTGATAAATTTGAAGGCTCTGAAAGAATTGTAGGCCTGCAAATGAAATCGGTTGGAGAAGTGATGGGAATAGGAAGATCTTTTCAGGAAGCACTCCACAAAGCGGCACAATCACTTGAGATCAGCCGTAATGGTCTCGGTGCTGACGGAAAGGGAATAAGAGATTACGACAGAATTATCAGGAAACTGAAATTCCCCAGCTGGGACAGGGTTTTTGTAATTTACGATGCTATTCAAATGGGAATTCCGCTTTCGCGAATTCATGAGATCACCAAGATCGATATGTGGTTCTTAAAACAATATGAAGAACTGTACAACCTTGAAAAAGAGATCACTTCATTTGAAGATCTGGAATCTTTACCCCGAGAACTTCTGCTTGAAGCTAAACAGAAAGGCTTTGCCGACAGGCAAATTGCACATATGCTGGGATGCTGGGAAAGCGAAGTGCACACAAAAAGAGAAGAAGAAAAGATCGACCGAGTATTTAAACTGGTGGATACCTGTGCTGCTGAATTTAAAGCGGAAACCCCATACTACTACTCTACTTTTGAAAACAATATGAAGGTAGGTAAAAGATGCTATTCTGATGACGAAAGTGAAGTTACAAAAAAGAAAAAGATCGTAGTTCTTGGATCAGGTCCAAACAGGATCGGACAAGGAATTGAATTTGATTACTGTTGTGTTCACGGTGTTCTTGCAGCCCGCGAATGTGGTTATGAAACCATCATGATCAACTGTAATCCTGAAACCGTTTCTACTGATTTTGACATTTCTGATAAGCTCTATTTCGAACCTGTTTTCTGGGAACATATCTATGATATCATCAAACATGAAGATCCTGAAGGTGTGATCGTACAGCTGGGCGGACAAACCGCCTTAAAACTTGCTGAAAAATTAGAAAAATATGGCATCAAAATCCTCGGTACAAGTTTTGAAGCCCTTGACCTTGCCGAAGACAGGGGAAGATTTTCAAAATTACTAAAAGAATTGAATATTCCTTATCCAAGATTTGGCACGGCCACTACTGCAGAAGAAGCACTGGCCATTGCAGATGAGCTGGATTTCCCGATACTGGTAAGACCGAGTTATGTTCTTGGCGGACAGGGAATGAAGATCGTGATTAATAAGGATGATCTGGAGAAACATGTTGTGGATATTTTAAGAAAGATTCCGAACAATGTTTTGTTGCTTGACCACTACCTTGACGGAGCCATAGAAGCTGAAGCAGATGCTATTTGCGATGGCGAAAATGTTTATATTATTGGTATTATGGAACATATTGAACCCTGTGGCGTTCACTCCGGAGATTCTAATGCCACATTACCTCCTTTTAATCTGGGAGAGTTTGTTATGGAACAGATCAAAGACCATACTAAAAATATCGCTCTGGCACTCAAGACCGTAGGCTTGATCAATATTCAGTTTGCTATTAAAGATGATATAGTTTATATCATCGAGGCCAATCCAAGAGCTTCCAGAACTGTACCTTTTATCTCTAAAGCCTACAAGGAACCTTATGTGAATTTTGCTACCAAGATCATGCTGGGTGAGAAAAAAGTTACCGATTTTGACTTTAAACCCCAACTGGACGGATTTGCAATCAAACAACCGGTATTTTCATTTGATAAATTCCCTAATGTTGATAAGAATTTAGGTCCTGAAATGAAATCGACCGGAGAAAGTATTCTATTTATTGACAATCTTAAAGATGATCAGTTCTATGAGCTTTATTCCAGAAGAAAAATGTATTTGAGTAAATAATACTTATCTATTCTTCGTTACTGCTCAAAATTCAAATCCTCAAATACTTCAGTATTCTATGGTTTTAATTTAACGCTTGCTTCGATCTCGAACATTCTAGTCTAAGCACGCAATTATATGGATGGACACTCTATACTCGGTAGTTTACAAACATAGGAGCTCAATAAAAAGATCTTTATCTAAATATACCCTCTTACTGCTTCATTTTAACGGATGAAGCAGTTTTTTTATTTAAAAAATTGTAATTTCACTGTAAAATATATTGTGATGACAAAAATATTTCAGAAACAGATCAGGCTTGATCCTTATCCCCGGGGGTTTCATCTTATAACCCGGACTGTTTTAGAACAATTTCCTGAAATAGAAAAAATAGATACCGGGATCTTACAAATCTTTATAAAGCATACATCTGCAAGTCTTACAATTAGTGAAAATGCAGATCCCTCGGTCAGAACCGATCTGGAAAAGCATTTTAATGTTCTCGCCCCTGAAGATCAGCCTTATTATCAACATACGTTGGAGGGAAGTGATGATATGCCTGCTCATATCAAAAATGCTTTGCTAGGCAGCTCTATACAAATACCGATCACCCGGGGCAGACTCAATATAGGAATATGGCAGGGCATTTACTTATGCGAACACAGAAATCATAGCGGGAGCAGAACTATAATTCTTACAGCTTTTGGAAGTTGACATATAGATATTGCCATCTTTAACTATTAAATTGTGTTTTTATGAAAGATCTTAGAAAAGAACCAAAATTTATTGAATTAAAATAATCTATATCCAAATCTCACACCAAGAGTAGGAGAAATCTCTCCTGAGCTGTTGTCGAAATCCCATAGATACCCTAATCCTATATGAGTGTTAAACAGGAATTTTCTTCCAAGATTTCTTTGAATCCCCCAATGAATCTCTGTCAATACAGATTGGTTAAGATCGTAGACGTTTTTATTTCCAAAACTATATTTTGCCTGTAAGCCTATATAATTGCCTGAGTTATTATAGATTTTTCTTTCTTTCAACATTCTCTTTTTTCTATTGTAAACAAACTTCAATTCCGATTTCAGGTAAGGAGTTGGTTTATCAAAAGCCAAGTTATAATGAGCCATGTCTCCGTTTGTATTCATTCCAAGACCAATTCCAAGATTATTTTCCCAAACAAATTTATTCGATACCGGTAATTCATAGGAAAATTCAATAGCATGAATCCCCAGATTTATACGCCCGAATTTTGTCAAATTATCATTCCCTTCATTTTGAGAATAAGCAAATGCGGATACCGTTAAAAGATAAAAAATGATGATCCTTTTCATTCTAAATATATTAACAAGTGTTTATTATCACAATAAGTATTGATGAATATTATAATACTGATAAATATTCCAAATTACTTATAAACAAATATCTCATTAAGATGACAATAGAAAAATAGGAACCAAATAAGCATCCCTGTTTTTACAATTATAAAATCCTAAAAAATACAGCTTGAGAA
>JANTGS010000156.1 GCA_024762795.1 Flavobacteriaceae bacterium
CTTCTTTTCCTTCAATATTGTACAGATCTACCTGAGGTTTGATGGTTACCTTGGTATTTCCGTAATTTTCATTCAGCCATGCCATATCGATCTCATTATCGAAATGACCAATATTGCAAACAATGGCCTTATCCTTTAAAGCTCTAAAATGCTTTTCCTGAATGATATTTTTGTTTCCGGTGGTAGTAATTACAACATCGGCCTGACCGATTACCTGATCCATTTTCTTTACTTCAAAACCCTCCATAGCAGCCTGTAAAGCACAAATCGGGTCGATCTCTGTAACGATCACTCTTGAATTTGTTCCTTTAAATGAAGCCGCGGTTCCTTTACCTACATCTCCGTACCCTGCAACAACAACAACTTTACCGGCCAACATGATATCTGTAGCTCTTCTGATAGAATCTACAGCACTTTCACGACAACCGTATTTGTTATCAAATTTCGATTTGGTTACTGAATCGTTTACATTGATAGCGGGAATAGGTAATGTACCATTGTTCATCCTTTCATAAAGACGGTGAACCCCTGTAGTGGTCTCTTCTGAGAGTCCGTTAATTCCTTTAACAAGTTCAGGAAATTTATCCAGCACCATATTGGTCAGATCTCCACCATCGTCAAGAATCAGTGTAAGAGGTTTTTGCTCTTCACCAAAATAAAGAGTCTGCTCAATACACCAGTCAAATTCTTCTTCGGTCATTCCCTTCCAGGCATAAACCGAAATTCCTGCAGCGGCAATAGCAGCGGCTGCATGATCCTGGGTAGAAAAAATATTACACGAGCTCCAGGTCACTTCCGCCCCCAGTTCAACCAGGGTTTCTATCAAAACAGCGGTTTGGATGGTCATATGAAGGCATCCTGCTATTCGTGCTCCTTTTAAAGGTTTTTCTTTACCATATTCTTTTCTTAAGCTCATCAGTCCGGGCATTTCTGCTTCGGCAAGGTGAATTTCTTTTCTTCCCCATTCGGCTAGATTAATATCTTTTACCTTATATTTTACATAAGTGGATGTTTCTGACTTCATATTATTATATTTGCGTTTCAATCTGCAAAAGTACAAAATACTATTGAAACAATATGCCACTGTATAAAAGCATAGAACACGATAAAAATACAACGATCTATATATGGAAGATCGAAGAATCTTTTGAGGAACTGTATTCGCTGCTCAAACTGAATGATAACAGCGAGGCCCGCCTTCGAGAAATGAAATCAGAATTACATCAAAAAGGTTTCCTGAGTGTGCGCCATTTATTAAAAGAAGCGGGGTATACCGATTTTGATCTGTATTATAACGAATACGGAAAACCTTTGCTGAAAGACAATAAACATATTTCTATTTCGCATTCTTATCAGTATGCGGGAATCATCATCAGTAATCATGATGTGGGAATTGATATTGAAAAGAACCGACCGAAAATTGTGACCATACAAAAGAAATTTGTCAATACTGAGGTGGATTCACTTTCCGGTGAGGATCTTGTAAAACAACTCACTGTGATCTGGGGAGCCAAAGAAGCGATGTATAAGATCTATCCTTACGGAGGTTTGAGTTTTCATAATCATATTGCCATTGACCCCTTTTTGTTTGCCAAAGGGAAATCATCAGGCAGGGTGATCTATGGCAACTGGAGAAAGTATTACAATATTTTTTACAGATTTCTGGAAGATGATTTTACCCTGGTTTATGCATTGCCGGCAGAGTAAAGGCGAAACAAGTAAAAAGGCCCGTAGGCAGATCAAAAGTTAACTAACCTCCGTAGCGGTAAGCCAGGAGGAAAAAGCAAAAGGTTAAATGAGAAAATATACGAATGATTAAATATAAAATTTCAGCTTAAGAAACAAACTCTTTGCGAACTGTAGCGGAATAACCTTGTGCCCATTGCGGTTAAAGATTTGAGAAATTTATACAAAAGGGTGCTAAAGCATCAGATCATTAAAAAACAATTGAATTAACGTGAGATCAGTTTATAAAAACATATTAAAAGTAAAAGAAAAGAACGAAAAGTTACTGGCCATTTTACTGGATCCGGATAAACTTGCCGGTAATTCTTTAACCGGAATAGTGTCAAAACTGCATGATAATCCTGTCGATTTGATCTTTGTAGGAGGAAGTACCGTTGAGCCCGGAACAACTGATTCTTTTGTAAACCAATTAAAGCAGCTCACCCATATTCCGGTGGTTCTTTTTCCCGGTGATTATACTCAGATTACCGATCATGCCGATGCCATTCTTTTTCTTTCCCTGCTCTCAGGCAGAAATCCCGAATATCTGATCGATCAGCAATTGAAATCGGTTGATTCCCTGCAAAAAAGTAGTCTTGAAATCATTCCTACCGGATATATTTTAATAGATGGGGGTAAAGAAACTGCCGTTCAAAAAAAGAGCAGAACCCTTCCTATTTCTCAGGAAGATGTCAAAAAAATTGTTCAGACCGCTGTTGCCGGAATGTATCTCGGCAAAAAATTGATTTATCTTGAGGCCGGGAGTGGTGCAAAGTATCATGTTGATAAAAAGATTATTGCAGAAGTACATAAGAATATTAACATACCACTAATCGTTGGGGGAGGCATTAAAACGCAACAGCATCTGGAAGAGGCATATCAAAACGGAGCTGATATTGTCGTTGTCGGGAATGGTTTTGAAGAAGATAAAAATTTACTTTCGCAATTTAAAAATAAGCTCATCCGGTCATGAACGAGGTTATCAATTTCTTTTTGGAGCCTTATAGATCAGCCCCGGCTATAAATATCCTGCTCGAATTTACCGCAGCACTTTTTGGTGTGATTAGTGTGTTCTATGCCCGAAAAGAGAATATTTTGGTATTCCCCACCGGGATTATCAGTACGGGAATCTATGTTTATTTACTTTCTCAATGGAATCTGTACGGTGATCTGATCATCAACATATACTATACAATGATGAGTATTTACGGCTGGTATATGTGGTCTAAAGTGATCGATGATAAAGATCAACATATCCCTATAACACGGACCCATACCAAAGATAAGATCAAAACTTTTTTAATATTTGCTTTTACCTCAGTTTTTGTAATTGTGGTTTACCGTTATTATAATGTAATGCCGAATGATCTTAATTTTACAGAGAGTTTTAATTACTTTATAAAAAATGCCACTTCGGGGAACCTGACAGATTTTAGAAAGATCACCCCCTTTTTAGATACCTTTACTACCGGGATCTTTTTTGGAGCCATGTGGTTGATGGCCAATAAAAAATTGGAAAACTGGACCTTGTGGATCGCAGGTAATATTGTTTCAATACCTTTGTATTTTGTAAAAGGTTTTGGTTTTACCGGAATTCAGTATATTATATTTTTAATTTTAGCAATCTTCGGATATATCGAATGGAAAAAATACCTCAACAGGAACCCTTTAAACTCGTAAAAATAGTTCTTTTTGGACCTGAGTCCACCGGAAAGACTACTTTATCAGAACTTCTGGCCCGACATTACAATACGGTATGGGTAAAAGAATTCGCCAGGAATTATTTGCAGGAAAAATGGAATAATGAAAGAAAAACCTGTGAACATCATGATCTGATACCGATAGCGATCGGACAAATGCAGCTGGAAAATAAACTTGCCAAAAAGGCTGACAAAGTATTGATCTGTGATACGGATCTACTGGAAACAAAGGTCTATTCAGAAGAATATTACGGAGGATTTGTTGATCCCGAACTGGATAAAGCGGCATTAGAAAATCAATATGATCTTTATTTACTTACTTACATCGATACGCCCTGGGAAGCGGATGACCTGCGCGACAGGCCCGAACAAAGACAGGAAATGTTCGATGCCTTTGAAAAGGCTTTAAAAAAGTATGACCGTAATTACATTACTTTAAAAGGGGATGTAAAGAACAGAATGGATAATGCGGTTAAGGCCATTGATAAGATCCTTGAAAATAAAAAGGGTCTGTATTCTTTTTCTAACAAACTAAACTAAAGATTTTGAACCGGGAAGCCCTTCTTAAAGAACTTAAATTTACGGCCGTAAGATCCGGTGGGCCGGGCGGACAGCATGCTAATAAAGTATCGAGTAAAGTACAGCTTAATTTTGATATTGAAGCTTCAGATGCCTTTTCCGAGGAAGAAAAACAACTTCTGTTAAAGAATTTAAATCATAGATTAACCAAAGATAATATCTTGATAATTAGCGTTGAAGAAAGTCGTTCTCAACACCAGAATAAAGAGAAAGCAATTCAAAAATTCATGGAACTGATCAAAAAAAGACTGATCGTTCCTAAAAAAAGAAAAGCGACAAAACCCGGTAAAACAGCGGTAAAAAAACGCCTTGAAAAGAAGAAAAAACAATCTTTTAAAAAGGCTTTACGAAGAAAAGTTGAC
>JANTGS010000157.1 GCA_024762795.1 Flavobacteriaceae bacterium
TATTTGTTAAAAAACAATTAAATATTGTTGTAATTGAAAAATATATTTATAGATTTGCTGAATATTTCGAAAAAGATGAAAAACATATTCGATTTTTTTACCCGCTTTTATTTTTACTTTTATTTTAGTGATAAAAGCGAGATATGATATGTATATAATAAATAAGATATAAACATAGAAGGTCTCGATTTAAAATCGGGACTTTTTTTTTAGTAGAAAATATGAAAGTAGCAATACAGGGAATTGAGGGATCATTTCACGATATCGTAGCGAAACGGTTTTTTGGAGATGAAATTGAAACCCTTCAGTGTATGTCGTTTACCGAGTTACCGGAACTTATAGAAAGTGAGGAGGCCGATGCAGCAGTAATGGCTATTGAAAATTCTATAGCGGGAGCAATACTGCCTAATTATGCACTTATAGATGAATATAATTTAAATATTAAAGGAGAGTTCTATCTGAATATTCATCATAATCTGATGGCTTTAAAAGGACAAAGTTTTGAGGATATTAAAGAAGTGTGGTCACATCCAATGGCCTTGCTCCAGTGTAGAAAATTCTTTAGGGCCTATCCACATATCAAATTGATAGAGGAGGGAGATACTGCCGAGGTTGCCAAAAGGATCAGCCGCAACCAGATCAAAGGGGTAGCTGCCATAGCCAGTAAAGAAGCCGCAAAATTATTTGATCTGGAAATACATAAAGATGATATTCAAACGATCCGGCATAATTCCACCCGTTTTTTTATCCTTAAAAAAGGGAAAAGCACTCCTTATTACAAAAGTAAAATGAATGGGACAAAGAATAAAGCTTCTATAAAATTCATTACCAAACACAACAAAGGAAGTCTGGCTGAAGTACTGGATATTTTTGCAAAGCATGAGATCAATCTCACCAAGATCCAGTCGATGCCAATTATAGATCAACCCTGGAGCTATGCTTTTTTTATCGACCTGCTGATCGACGATTTTAAGTTGTATGAAAATGCATTACATCTGATCAATACCAAGGTGAATCATTTAAATATTTTAGGAGAATACGAGCAAAACAAGAATCATGAAATTTGATAAGGCCAATCGTTTAAAAAATGTAAAGGAATATTACTTCTCAACCAAGTTACGGGAAGTCAGATCGCTTATGGCTGAAGGGAAATCCATCATTAATCTCGGTATTGGAAGTCCTGATCTTACGCCACCTGAGGAAGTGATCACCGCCATAACTGAAGCTTCTTTAAATCCCGATAATCACGGTTATCAAAGTTATCAGGGGATACCTGAACTGAGAAGATCCATTTCAAATTTTTATAAAAAGAATTATAAGGCAAATCTGGATATTAATAAAGAGATTTTACCCTTAATGGGATCAAAAGAAGGGATTCTTCATATCTCCATGGCTTATCTCAATCCGGGAGATGAAGTTTTGATACCGGATCCCGGTTATCCTACTTATACTTCTGTAACCCGACTCGTGGAAGCACATCCTGTTTTTTATGATCTGAAAGCAGAAAATAAATGGTTTCCCGATCTTGAAAAACTGGAGAGTACCGATCTGTCCAAAGTAAAGATCATGTGGATCAATTATCCGCACATGCCCACCGGTACAAACCCAACAGATGAACTCTTTGAAAAACTGATCATTTTTGCTAAAAAACATAAGATTTTACTGGTCAATGACAATCCGTACAGTTTTATTCTGAATGATAAACCTAAAAGTATTTTAAGTTTTCAGGGAGCTAAAGAGGTGGCCATTGAATTGAATTCATTGAGTAAAACTTTTAATATGGCGGGCTGGAGAGTTGGAATGGTTCTTGGAAATGAAGAGAACATTAAAAATATCTTGCAGGTAAAAAGCAATATGGATTCCGGGATGTATTACGGAATACAAAAGGGGGCTGTGGCAGCCTTAAACCTTTCTTCGGAATGGCTGGAAAAAATGAATTCCGTTTACAGAAAAAGAAGAGAGATTGTTTGGGAGATCTGTGAGGCCATTCATTGTGATTTCGATAAAGATTCCTCAGGTTTGTTTGTTTGGGCAAAGATCCCTGAAGGGCAAAGATCAACAGAGGTTACGGATGACCTGTTATACAAAAAAGATATTTTTATCACACCCGGAACCGTATTTGGTGAGAATGGTGAAGGTTATATCCGGTTTTCACTTTGTGTTAAGGAAGATAAATTAAAAGAAGTTTTAAAAAGATTATCATGAAGAAAGTAGCAGTAATCGGATTGGGACTGATAGGAGGTTCGCTGGCTCTGGAGTTAAAAAAACATACCTGGGCAACGATCTATGGAATCGATAATAATCCGGAGCATCTCGATAAGGCCTTAGAACTGGGGATCATCTTTGAAAAGGCAGATATGAATATTGTTAAAGATGTGGATGTGGTAATCATTTCGGTCCCTGTAAATGTTATTCCTCAGATTACTTTGGAAGTCCTGGATATGATCGGAGAAGATACTCTGGTCTTTGATGTTGGATCTACCAAAGCTGAGGTTTGCCATGCTGTTAAAGATCACCCGAACAGAAAGAACTTTGTGGCGATACACCCTATTGCCGGTACAGAATTTTCCGGTCCGGAAGCAGCTATTTACGATCTTTTTTCCGGTAAGGTAAATATCATTTGCGAAAGAGAACTGAGCAGTGAAAAAATGATAGACAGAGCAGTAGATCTGTTTGAAATTATAAAAATGCGTAATGTTTTTATGAAATCAGCAAAACAGCACGACAAACATATTGCCTATGTTTCACATCTGTCGCATATCAGTTCGTTTATGCTGGGTAAAACGGTTCTGGAAATAGAGAAAGATGAAAAAAGCATCTTTAATATGGCGGGCAGTGGTTTTGCTTCAACTGTTCGACTGGCAAAATCGAATCCGGTAACCTGGACCCCAATTTTTTTACAGAATAAAAAATATATATTAAGATCATTGGATGAATACATTAAGAATTTAAAGGAATTCAGAGAGGAAATAGAGAACGAAAATAAAAAAGAGGTCTATGAAACCATGGAAAAGACCAATAGAATTAAAAAAGTTTTAGAAGGAATAAAATAACAATTAAAAAAATGGAAAACACAAAATTTAGAAAATGGCTGGATGAAATGAATTTGGATCATCCTTTGGTAATTGCAGGGCCTTGTAGTGCAGAAACAGAAAAACAGGTGCTTGAGGTAGCTCATGAATTAAAAAATACTGATGCAACCATCTTTAGAGCCGGCGTATGGAAACCCAGAACACGTCCGGGGAATTTTGAAGGAAACGGGGTAAAAGCCTTACCGTGGATGCAAAAGGTAAAAGAAGAAACCGGATTGTTAACAGCAATTGAGATAGCCAATGCACATCATGCAAAACTGGCTTTGGAATTTGATATTGATGTTTTATGGATCGGTGCAAGAACAGCAGTTAATCCGTTTGCCGTACAGGAAATTGCCGAGGCGATAAGGGGAACTGAAAAAATCGTTCTGGTAAAAAATCCGATCAACCCGGATCTGGCTTTATGGATTGGAGCCATTGAACGTTTCTTTAAGATGGGAGTTAAAAATATCGGTGCCATCCATCGCGGTTTTTCCTCTTTCAGGCCTTCAAAATACAGAAATATACCAAGTTGGCAGATCGCTATCGATTTGAAAACAAAATATCCTGATCTGCCTATTATCAATGATCCGTCGCACATTACAGGAAACAGAGAACTGATCCAGGAAGTATCGCAAACTGCCCTTGATCTGAAATTTGACGGATTGATGATCGAAACTCATTGTACCCCTGATAAGGCCTGGAGTGATGCAGCTCAGCAGATCACCCCGAAAAGACTGGAAAAGATCATGGATAGTCTCCGTGTACGAAAAGATACTTTTGAAAAAGAGGAATTCATCTCTAAATTAGATGCTTTTCGTAATGAGATTAATGATAAAGATGACCAGTTAATTGAAACACTTTCTGAAAGAATGGAAATTGTACATAATATCGGAAAGGCAAAAAAAGAAGGTAATGTTGCGGTATTGCAGTCGGTAAGATGGCAGGAAATTTTAGAAGGCATGGTCACTAAAGGAGCGGAACAAGGCCTGTCCCGTGACTTTATTGAAAAGATCTTTAAAGCAATCCACCAGGAGTCGATCCGACATCAGGAAAGAATAATTAACAGTTAATTGTAAGATGTACACAAGAAACTTCTGTAACTTTACAGAAGTTTTTTTATTTTTGGTGTATGACCGATAAATATATCTTTTGTATGAAATGGGGCACTTTATACAGTGCCGAATATGTCAACAGGCTTTATTCAATGGTAAAAAGGAATCTTTCTTATGATTTTAAGATGGTTTGTTTTACAGATGATGAATC
>JANTGS010000158.1 GCA_024762795.1 Flavobacteriaceae bacterium
AATATGCTGGAACTAAAAAACGACAGTCTCTTGTCCGGATCAACTACAACTATTCTGAATGATACTTCATTTACAAAACGAAAATTTAATTATATCAGTGCAAAGATCATCAACAATGAGTACAATAAAAGCAATAATTATCTTACTCTAAACAAAGGGAGCAAAGCCGGACTGACCCCTGATCTTGGGGTGATCAACAGTAAAGGGGTAATTGGTATTACTAAAAGTGTATCGGGTAACTATGCTACGGTAATGTCTATTCTAAATCTGAATTCAAAGATCAATGTAAAGATCCTTCATAAAGATTATTTTGGATCTCTAAGCTGGAATGCAAAAGATTACAATACAGTGCAACTGCTTGATCTTGAGGTTCAGGCATCAATAATTATTGGAGATACGATCATTACCGGAGGTATGTCGACTATTTTCCCCGAAGGGATTCCTGTGGGTATAGTAAAGGATTTCAGTATTAAGAACAATAGGTATGAGCATATTAATATCTCACTTTTTAACGATATGAGTGCGTTGGGATTTGTTGAGGTGATTGAAAATTTTGACAGTAAAGAATTAAAAGATCTTCGGGAAGAAACTATAAATGAATAGAGAGAATATAAATATCGCTTTGATGTTTGTGGGTTTGATTCTGCTGCAGGTTGTTATTTTGAATAATATAAATTTTCTTGGATATATCAATCCATACTTTTATGTGGTCTTTATTTTATTCTATCCTTTTAAAAAGCTCGATTCGGCCTTTTTAATACTTAGTTTTTTGCTGGGCCTGTCGATTGATTTTTTTTCTAATTCAGGAGGGATCAATGCTGCAGCAACATTATTTGTGGCTTATTTAAGAATTCCGATTGTAAAAGCAGTTTTGGGAAAGACTGAACTGGAGTACAGTGGTTTTTCATTTAGAAAACTTAAATTCGGTAAGTTTCTTTCCATAATAGTCATCATAACCTTTTTACATCATTTTATAATTTTTAGCCTGGAGTACTTTAATTTTAAAAATATTGATTTAATTTTACTAAAAACTTTACTAACCGGAATCTTTACCATAATTTTAATTTTAATCAGTTTTATATTTTTTACGAATAAGCATGCCTCGTACTAGTTTATTATACATTTTGATCATTACGGTTGGTATTACTTTTATTTCCAGATTATTCTATATTCAGGTATATTCTGATAAATACAGGCAATCCGTACTGAACTCTTCGGCTGTGGCTGTTAAATACGATTATCCAAACCGTGGTTTTATTTACGATAGAAATGGTAAGCTTATTGTAGCCAACCAGGCGTCTTATGATGTTATGGTTATCCCGAGAGATGTAAAAACACTGGATACTTTGGAATTTTGTGATCTTTTGCACATTGATAAAGAAGATTTTAAAAGAAAAATGAAAAAGGCCAAGATATATTCCAATTATATTCCTTCGGTTTTTCTGGCTCAGGTTTCCAAAGAGGACTATGCCTTTTTACAGGAAAAAATGTACAGATATAAAGGCTTTTATATACAAAAAAGATTTATTAGGAAATATACCTTAAATACAGCTCCCAACGTTTTAGGTTACCTGAGTGAGGTTAATGAACGTATCCTTAAGAAAGATCCTTATTACCGCTTAGGCGAATTGATAGGATATATTGGAGTGGAAAAACAATATGAAAAATTATTGAGAGGAAAAAAGGGAGTAAAATATATTCAAAAGAATCGCTTTAATAAAGAAATTGGTCCTTTTAAGAATGGAATCTACGATACTTTGCCGGTTCCGGGAAAAAATATCTCTCTTACACTCGATATAGATCTGCAAATGTATGCAGAAAAACTCATGAGCCACAAAAGAGGGGGTATTGTGGCTATTGAACCTTCTTCAGGAGAGATCATTACCCTGGTTTCCACGCCTACTTATGATCCTAACGAATTAGTGGGTAGAAAACGATCTAAGAATTCTTCAATTTTATTTAATGATACCATAAAAAAACCGATGCTCGATCGTGGTTTGCAGGCACAATATCCTCCGGGATCTCCCTTTAAATTAATTAACGGGCTTATAGGGCTGCAGGAAGGCGTAATTACACCCGAAACAGCTTTTTATTGTTACCACGGTTATAAATACGGAAGTAAAGCTTTTATGAAATGTCATTGCGGATTGGTTGGAGTGCCCATTTCGCTTAATACAGGGATTTATCGATCGTGTAATACCTATTTTTCAAATGTGTACCGTAGAATTATTGAGAAGTATGAGAACCCTTCTGAAGGGATGAATGTATGGAGTAAACATGTGAAAAGTTTCGGATTGGGAAATTATCTGGGGTATGATCTGCCTTCAGGGCAAAAAGGACTGATACCGGATGCTAATTTTTATAACAAATATTATCCTAACGGAGGCTGGAGAGCCACTACAACCATATCCAATGCAATAGGGCAGGGAGAGGTGCTTACAACTCCAATACAGTTGGCCAATATGACGGCCGCTATAGCTAACAGAGGGTTTTATTATACACCTCATATTTTAAAGAAGGTTTCTGATACCGCTATTGCGGATCAAAAATATACCAAACCCCATTACACTACCATCGATCAACAATATTTTGAACCCGTTATTGATGGTATGTACGATGTTTTCGAAAAAGGTACGGCCAGAGCTTCAAAAGTTGAAGGTATCGAGATCTGTGGAAAAACCGGTACAGCAGAAAATTTTAAAAGAATTGATGGTAAAAAAGTACAGTTTACCGATCATTCTATTTTTATAGCTTTTGCTCCAAGGAATGATCCTAAGATAGCCCTCGCTATTTTTGTGGAAAATGGTTACTGGGGCTCCCGTTGGGCAGCGCCTATTGCCAGTTTAATGATAGAAAAATACCTTACCGGAGAGGTAAAAAGAAAGAATATTGAAGAAAGAATCATGGAAGGAAGTCTGGAGGAAGAATATGAAAAACAATTAGAAATAGAAAATTACGTTGCGAAGAAGGAATAACAATATCTTTAAAGGTGTAGACTGGATTCTGATTCTCTTCTACATGATCTTTGTCTTTTTAGGATGGCTGAGTATTTATGCAGCGACTTATACAGAAGGGCAGGTACTGACCTTTAATCTGGCAACTTCCTATGGAAAACAAGCTTTCTTTATCGGATTTAGTTTGTTGCTGATATTGCTTATATTGCTGATAGACAGGCAATTCTATGAGAAATATTCAGGTGTATTTTATATAATTTCCATGCTATCGCTCGTCGGACTTTTTATTTTTGGTAAAAATATTAACGGAGCTTCATCATGGTATAGTTTTGGTAATTTTAGTTTGCAGCCATCGGAATTTGCTAAAGTGGCTACGGCCATGGCTCTGGCAAATTATCTGAGTGAAAGAGGAATCGATCTGAAGAAATTACCCATTCAGATGAGAGCCTTCGGAATTATTTTCCTTCCGGCACTTCTTATAACATTACAGCCGGACCCCGGTTCGGCACTGGTTTATATCTTTTTGTTTTTTGTACTCTACCGGTTTGGTTTACCCCAATACTATTTGATCATCGGATTTTTGGCCATTATTTTATTTATCCTTACCCTGTATGTTGGCTACTTTTATACCATGTTGTTCTCATTTGTGTTGATCTCCGCTTTCTTTCTTTATATTTATAAATATAATAAACTGCTATTCAGAAGAAACTGGATGAGGCTGATCGTGATCTATATTGTTTCTGGACTCTTTATTTTTAGTGTGGATTATATTTATAACAATGTTTTTGAGCAGAGACACCGTGATAGATTTGATATTCTGTTAGGTAAAAAGACCGATTCAAAAGGGATTGGATACAATACTTCTCAATCTATCATGACCATTGCTTCGGGAGGTTTTACCGGGAAAGGATTTCTTCAGGGAGACCGGACTCAGGGAGATTTTGTGCCGGAACAGCAAACAGATTATATTTTTAGCACCATTGGTGAAGAGTGGGGTTTTTTGGGATCTTTTTTTGTTGTTATGCTGTTTGTTCTTTTTACAACCAGGATCCTCTATATTGCAGAAAGGCAAAAATCAAAATTTAGCAAGGTCTATGCTTATACGGTCGCAACCATATTTTTCTTCCATTATACTATTAATATTGGTATGGTAATCGGACTCTTGCCAACCATTGGTATTCCTTTACCATTTTTTAGTTACGGAGGCTCCTCTCTTTGGGGTTTTACCCTTTTATTGTTTATTCTGATCCGGCTTGATGCCGACAGGATCTATGAATGGTAAGGAGTAGATATAG
>JANTGS010000159.1 GCA_024762795.1 Flavobacteriaceae bacterium
TAAGCTTTTAGACACGGTAAAATGGACACTTTCAAAAAAATAATTTAATTATGAAAACTACTGCAATCAAAAAAGTTTCTTTTTACTTTATATTATTCAGTTTTGTTTTTTTAACGTCTTGTACTTTCAATACAAAAGAAAACGATAATCAAAATAAAACGGCAACAAAAACCTTAAAATACGGCTCTCAGTATTCAGGTAAACGTGGCGATAAGGAGATGCAAAAGTTTAGGGCGAATCGTTTTGGCCAATTTATTCATTGGGGGCTCTATTCAATTCCGGCCGGCGAATGGAAAGGTAAAATATACTCCGGTGCAGCTGAATGGCTTCCTAAAATGACAAATATTTCCCGTTCCGAATGGGATTCTCTTATCTATAAATTTAACCCGGTTAAATTCAATGCAAAAGAGTGGGCTGCAATGGCAAAAAAGATGGGAGTAAAATATGTAACAATTACCACTAAACACCACGAGGGATTCTGCCTTTGGAAAAGCGATTATACCGATTTCGACATTGAAACAGCGCCCTACAAAGGAGATTTGATTAAAGAGTTTGTTGATGCTTATACGGCTGAAGGTTTAGATGTATATTTTTACTATTCCATTTTAGATTGGCATCACCCCGATTGGAGATACGACATAAAAAGCAAAAACGACAGCATTGCTTTCGAGCGGTATTATCAGTTTGCCAAGAACCAGCTTCTCGAACTTCAGCGGAAATTCCCCGAAGTAAAGGGTTTTTGGTTTGATGGAACCTGGGATCAGTCGTGGAAGAAAAACGGCAGATACTCTTATGAAATAGAGATGGCGCTGAAAAAGGCAAATCCGGGAGTGATTGTAAACAGCCGCTTAAGAGCCGACGATTTAGGAAGTCGGCATTTTGACTCTAACGGTGAATTGATGGGCGATTACCAATCGGGATACGAAAGATTTTTACCCGAAAAAAAGGACACTTCTGTAGTGAAAATGGACTGGGAGGCCTGCATGACCATTCCGGTTAACCAGTGGGGTTACCATAAAGATTGGACACTGAGTCATGTAAAATCACCGAACGAAATTATAGAGATGCTGGTAAAAACCGTCTCGTTAGGTGGAAATTTCCTGCTTAATTTTGGTCCCAAAAGCGATGGAACTTTTAGAGATGAAGAAAAAGTAATAGCACACGAAATTGGTAATTGGATGGACAAAAACGGCTATGTTATTTATAATGGCGATTATGCCGGACTTAAAAATCAGGATTGGGGTTACTACATTAAAAACACGTTTAATAACAGTGTTTACGGAGTTATAGTTAACAAACCCATCGCGAACCAGATGCGTGTTGAACTACCCAAAAATAAAAAACTTGAAGGTGCTGTTTTAGAAGGAAAACAACTGCCAATACATTTTCACGACAGATTGGGCTATTTTGTTGTTCTTCCCGAGGAAAATTTCATATCTCCCGTTGTGATAAAACTGGAAATCGCAGATAAAAAAAGCAAACATAATCCGGAACATATTTAAATAGAATAAACTTCCCGGCTTAATCAATAATTTAAAGAATTCATGAAGAATATAATATTTTTTCTTCCTTTACAGGATGTGTTAAGCATGACATCCCAATCTAAGTAAAAGCCTGTTTTTAAGATGGCTTTTAAGATTTTTAACCTTATTTTTACATTCTTAAAATTTATTTATGGATCTTTCAGATGTAAAACTTGTAGTTACTGATATGGATGGTACTCTTTTGAATTCAAAAGGGAAGGTAAGTGATACTTTCTTAGATATCTTTCCACAATTACAAAAAGCCGGGATCCATTTTGTGGCGGCCAGCGGAAGGCAGTTTTACAGTATTACTCAAAAGCTGACAACGATCAAAGAGAAAATATCCATCATTGCAGAAAATGGCGGAATGATTAAATTTAAAGATCATGGAATGATGTTCAATGCTATGGATAATGAGGTGGTTAGAGATTTGATTCCTCGTTTAAGAGAAATAGAAAATATTTTTATTATTCTATGTGGTAAAAAAGGTGCTTTTATAGAGACCGATGATGAGCAGTTTATAAAGATGTTTAAAGAATATTATCCGGAATATTTCTATATGGACAATCTTGAAAAGATCACCGATGAGGTTATCTTTAAAATTGCACTTTATCACAATGTGGATTCTGAAAAATATATATATCCTTCTGTTGAACACCTTGAAGAGGAGTTGCAGGTAAAAGTTTCAGGACAGCACTGGGTGGATATTGCACATCCGGATGCCAATAAAGGGAATGCATTAAAAGCTCTACAAATGAAACTGGGAATCTCAGAAGAAGAAACCATGGCTTTTGGCGATTTTAACAATGACCTTGAGATGTTACATCACTCTTATTTTAGTTATGCCATGGATAATGCACATCCGAATATTAAAAATGCAGCCCGGTTTTTAACCAAAAGTAATAATGAAGAAGGGGTTGAAATAATCCTGGATCAATTGATACAGGCCAAAAGCGAAAAGGCTTGACCGATATAAAAAATAAAATCACAAATACAATGAACATAAATTTTGCAGTGCTGATAGATGGTGATAACATCCCGTCTGCCTATGTTAAAGAGATGATGGAAGAAATAGCCAAATATGGTAATCCTACCATAAAACGGATCTATGGTGACTGGACCAAGCCACATCTGTCTAAATGGAAAAATGTTCTGCTTGAAAATGCCATTACACCAATTCAGCAATACGGATATACCACTGGTAAGAATGCAACAGATTCGGCTATGATCATCGATGCGATGGATATTCTTTATTCCGGAAAAGTAAACGGCTTTTGCCTGGTTTCAAGCGATAGTGATTTTACTAAACTGGCAACCCGACTCCGGGAAGCCGGAATGCAGGTGATCGGAATCGGAGAAAAGAAAACACCCAATCCTTTTATTGTGGCATGCGATAAATTTATTTATATAGAGATCCTTAAAAATCAGTCTAAGGAAGCTGAAGCTGAAAATGAAAAGGAACCGGTAAAACCCAACTTTGATAAAATCACAAACAAGGAGATTAAACTTATTTCAACAACCATTGACGACCTTTCCGATGAGGAAGGATGGGCATTTTTAGGGGATGTGGGAAGTTTATTACAAAAAAAACAACCCAATTTCGATTCGAGAAATTATGGGTTCCAAAAACTAACCCCGTTGATCAATTCAATAGATAAATTTGATATTGAACAACGTGAAAGTGGTAAGAGCAAACATAAACTGATCTATGTAAAGAATAAAGCAAAAAAACGCTCCGGAAGATCTAAGAGTTCCTGAATTGTGTCAGGATTATTTTAACTTACATCAGGTAAATAAGTCCCAAAGAGTATTGTTTATGGTTTGAGGTGTATTCCTGCTTATTGATAATCCATTTCCCGATCATATTCAAATTTAAACCCCAGTTTTCGGTAAACCAGAAGTTAAATCCAAATCCGGCATCAGCAGTCAACCGGTTGGTTGCAGGCACTTCAACTATTTCCTCAGGTTTTTCAATATTATCAGCAATTTTATAAGATCCTATTTTGGTAAATCCTGTACCCAGTGCAATATACGGGTCAAAAACTACAGTTTTAAAAAAATTTCTAAAATAGATCCTGCCAAAGATGTCTCCGGCAATATACTTGGCATCTCCATCAATGATGTAATTAGAATCGATAATTTTTCCTGTACTGTACGTGTTTGACGAGATTGTGCCGGATATACTAAAAAAATTATTCAGATAAAATTCTGTATAAATGGCCAAAGGAAAACTAAAATTTCCTTTTTCGGAAGGGTCTTTAAAAAAACCAAAGGAATCGGCAGAATCGTCCACAACATTAAAACCTGTCCCAATACTCCATTTTTGATGGAATTCTATTTTATCTTTTTGATTTCTCCAGTTAAATTTGACAGCCGATAGTTGTGCAAAACCATTCAAGGCCCAGAATCCTGTTAATAAAATAAATAATAAGTTCCTCTTCTTTTTCATCGTAATTCTTTTATGTTCATAGCTATTTATATAACGTTTAAAAAGCCATTTTTTGTATAAATAAATATGATTTTTATAAAATATTTTATCTGGCTGAGATACAGTTTTTTGTTGATATGTCATTGATATTTTATCGAAAGATTAACATTTTGATAGCCTTTTTTTATTAACTTTAACCTATATGAATAACTAAGGGAATGTTATGAAATAAGCTGACGGAAATA
>JANTGS010000160.1 GCA_024762795.1 Flavobacteriaceae bacterium
GTGGATTGAAGAAACCATTCAAAAAGAAGGTTTTGAAACAGGAGAGATCAATTATATATTTTGTGATGATGATTGTCTGCTTAAAAAAAACATTAAATATTTGAACCACAACACATTAACAGATATAATAAGTTTTGATTATACGGAAAAGAACATCATTTCAGGTGATATTTTTATTTCTATAGACCGGGTAAAAGAAAACGCTAAAGATCTGGGGCATTTATTTGAAGATGAGCTCTGTAGAGTAATGATTCATGGGGTACTACATTACTGTGGGTATAAAGATAAAACCGAAAAAGAGCAAATTGAAATGACAGCTAAAGAAGATTATTATTTATCTTTGCGCACTTTTTAATTTATACAATTGTTCCACGTGGAACAATTTTAACAGGTTAACATGAGATTTAACAATACAGAATATGATGTGATCGTAGTTGGAGGAGGGCATGCAGGTAGTGAAGCTGCAGCTGCTTCTGCTAATTTAGGGGCCAAAACTCTTTTGATCACTATGAGTTTACAAACTATTGCCCAGATGAGTTGTAACCCTGCAATGGGCGGAATTGCCAAGGGTCAAATTGTTAGAGAGATTGATGCTTTAGGGGGATATAGTGCGATCGTAACCGACAAGACCGCGATTCAGTTTAAAATGTTAAACAAGTCAAAAGGGCCCGCTATGTGGAGTCCCAGGGCCCAAAGTGATCGTTTTCGTTTTTCTGAAGAGTGGCGTTACCAACTTGAGAGTCTTGAAAATCTTGATCTATATCAGGATTCTGTAAATGGTTTATTGTTTAATAATGATCAGATCATTGGAGTTAAAACTACTTTGGGTTTACAGATAAAAGCCAAAGCGGTTGTAATCACAGCCGGTACTTTTTTAAACGGAAAGATCCATTTGGGTAAAAAGACTTTCGGTGGCGGAAGAGCAGGCGAGAGTTCGTCAACCGGCATAACCGAAGATCTGGTAAAGATAGGATTTGAAGCAGGCAGAATGAAAACAGGAACTCCGCCAAGAGTTGATGCCCGATCTCTGCATTTTGACCTTATGATCGAACAACCGGGAGACCCTTCGCCGTTAAAATTTTCTTTTTCAAATACAACAAAACCTTTGACCAAACAATTGTCATGTTATATGACCTATACTTCTCTTGATGTACATGATATTTTAAGGGAAGGTTTTTCTGATTCGCCCATGTATACCGGCCGAATACAAGGTGTTGGTCCGCGCTACTGCCCCTCCATAGAAGATAAGATCGATCGCTTTGCTACCAAAGAAAGACATCAATTGTTTATTGAGCCTGAAGGATGGAGAACCTATGAATATTATGTCAATGGTTTTTCAACTTCTTTGCCTGACCATGTTCAGGAAAAAGCTTTAAGAAATATTCCCGGTTTTAAAGACGTTAAGATCATTCGGTATGGTTATGCTATTGAATACGATTTTTTTCCACCCACACAATTAAAACACAGTCTTGAAACCAAAAGAATTAAGAATTTGTATTTTGCAGGACAGATCAATGGAACTACCGGTTATGAGGAAGCTGCCGCCCAGGGGCTGATGGCGGGGATCAATGCGGTTTTAAAAATTAATCATAACGAACCTTTTATTTTAAAAAGAGATGAAGCTTATATTGGAGTATTGATCGATGATCTGGTCACCAAAGGAACGGATGAACCTTACCGGATGTTTACTTCAAGGGCTGAATACCGTACACTCTTACGTCAGGACAATGCAGACCTGCGTTTGACTCCTAAAAGCTTTGCAATAGGTCTGGCATCAAAAGAGCGTATGGAACGTGTGGTTGAAAAGCAGAAAAAAACCGATCTCTTTATTGATTTTTTAAAGAAAACAAGTATAAAGCCGGAAGAGGTTAATCCCATCCTCCAATCCAAAAATTCTGCAAAAGTTAATCAGTCCATGAAAATGTTTAAGATCGCTGCAAGGCCACAACTGGAGTTTGATGACATAACAAAATTTCCGGGTATTTCCCATTTTATTGCAGAGCACGATATTGATAAAGAGATTATGGAACAAACAGATATTCATATTAAATATTCGGGTTATATAAACAAAGAAAAGAACAATGCAGATAAATTAAACCGACTCGAGAACATCAATATCCCTGAGGATTTCGATTATCAAAAGATAAAATCTATTTCTTTTGAAGCACGGGAAAAATTAACAAAAATCCAACCACGAACAATTTCTCAGGCCTCCAGAATATCAGGGGTTTCTCCCAGTGACATTTCTGTTTTACTGGTTTATATGGGGCGATAGATAAATTGTTTCACGTGAAACAATTTGATTGTTTTAAAAAACAACAATATTAATTTTTTAAATGGAAAGTGAAAAACCCAAATATTTAACCTGTAAAGATCATACGGTAAGTCAGGAAAATTTTGATTTGTTATATGATAAAGATCTCGATATGCTGATCACGAGTCCCCAGCCCCAACCCGATCAACTGGGGAGTTATTACGAAAGCGAAGCGTATATTTCACATACCGATTCGAAAAGTTCCTTTACGGACAAACTTTATCAATGGGTTAAAAATTACACTCTAAAACAAAAAGTAAAACTGATCAATTCTTTTAAAACAAAGGATAAGGAATTATTGGATATGGGTTGCGGAACGGGTGATTTTTTAAAAGTGTGTCAGCAATCCGGATGGAAAGTAAATGGAGCGGAACCCAACAAAAAAGCAAGACAACTGGCATTTAAAAAGCTACAAAGAATATCCGGCAGTCAGAACGCTTTTAATCTGAAAAAAGATATTCAGTTTTATCTTAAAAAAGGATTTAGTTTTGATGTGATTTCTATGTGGCATGTACTGGAACATGTGCCTAATCCGGAAGCCTATATTTCTGATCTAAAAAAACTTTTAAAACCGGAAGGGGTTTTGATCATCGCCGTTCCTAATTACAAATCCTATGATGCGAAATATTATAAAGAATTCTGGGCCGCTTACGATGTGCCCCGGCATCTTTGGCATTTCTCTCAACAATCGGTCGGTTTACTTTTTTCAAAACAAAAAATGAAAGTCGTTAAAACACTGCCCATGAAATTTGATTCTTTTTATGTAAGCATGCTTTCAGAAAAATATAAAAATCAAAAAGGCAATCTGCTATCGGCTTTTAAAACCGGATTAATTTCAAATCTTAAAGCAGAAAAGGATTTTGAGTACTCTTCTCTGATTTATTTGATCAAACATAGGTAAAATCCATTTTAAGGCCTTTTAAGGCGTTTTCTGTTTCTAAGAATAGAATTGGACTATTAAAAAATTTAAAAAGGCTTAGATCTAAAATAATTAAACTCTTTTTTATAAGAATATTAGATTGTTATTTTATATCAATAAATATTATTTATAGTTGAATTTTATGGATTTTAACCGGCTTTTGTATGCAGAAATATAAATTAAATAAAAATAGAATCAACTGACAAAAAGATTACATTTGTCACTCAATTTAAAAAATTATACAAAAATGAAAAAATTATTAATGCTTTTTGCCTTTAGTGTATTTTTAATATCATGCAACACGCCATCGAAGATTGGTTATGTAGATATGGACAAAGTGCTAAAGGAATACGATGGTTATAAAAAAGCAGAAGAACAGATGAAGACAAGATCTTCAAAACTTGCCGCCGATTTCCAGAAGGCCAATATGCAGTTTCAACAAAAAGTACAGGATTATCAGCAACAACGCTCAAAAATGTCCTCTAAAAATGCCGCTGAGGCAGAACAAAAACTGATGCAGGAACAACAAATGATCCAGCAACAGCAGCAAATGATCCAGCAGCAATTCCAGCAGGAAGGAAATCAACTTATTGATAAGATCAATGAAGAGATTAAAACTTTTATAGAGGATTATGCAAAGAAAAATTCATACGATTTAATTTTAGGCACAACAAGTCAAACAAGAGCAGTGCTTTATGGGAGTGAAAAATCAGATGTAACTCAACAATTGATCGACGCTATGAATATAAAAACAGAAGAAGCAGTAGAGGTTAAGCCTGAGACTTCAAAAGATTCAATCGCTCAATAAATTTCTAAAACATTGTAATACAAATAATTATA
>JANTGS010000161.1 GCA_024762795.1 Flavobacteriaceae bacterium
ATATTATATCTTTAATAAAAATTATTGTTGTCCGATAAAACCATTAAACACGACTCAAAGCCTGCAATTAAAGGGTAATGGTACTTTTAAGAAACTTTAGCTTACTTTTTTAATCGGATGAATTGCTTGTCAAAGATTTCTTTGCCTCCCGTCTTAAAGAAAGTAAATCATTGACAATAAATTCATCCTTTAGGATAAGAGGCGAAAATTGATTGTCAGTGATTTACATATCAAAGTTTATCGGACAATAGTGAATAAAAATAGTAGATGATAAAAATCATCATTAAAATCAAGCTTTTATTTTATTTTTAGGTAGAGATTTAAAATATGTTTTTTCCCTTAAAGCCTATCGGAAAAACGTATCTTAGTAAATAATCTTTTATAATGAAAAAGGTTGTATTTATTTTAACGGTGTTATTTTTTGTTCCCAATTTTATTTTTTCACAAAGCTGGAAAAAATATCCGTATTCCCCTTCGGGAAGTCAGATCTCTTTCCCGGCTGATGAGGGCAGACATCATAAAGAATCTGTGGAATGGTGGTATACCTCCGGCCATCTTACAGGGGAAACAACCGGGAAACATTATAGTTACATGTTATCCTATTTTTATTACCCGGTGGCCTCAGTAGAAGGTTTTAGGATCTTGAATATCAGCGATGATGATAAGGGAATATTTTATGATGATACACAACTGCTTTCGTATGACTCATTGGCCACGGATAAATTAGATATAAAAGCTGTTAAACTTGATGGGAGTAAAGAATTGTGGAGGAATAAATATAAAGGAACAAATATCCTTCCTTTTGAATATGTTATTGATGCAGAAACGGGTTATGTTGCTCTTAATATGGAATATAAAGTAAATAAGCGTCCGTTATTAATAGGAAAGGATGGTTACCTTAAACTGGGTTATGATAATTATACTTATTATTATTCACTAACAGGTGTTGAGGTAACGGGGACAATCAAGTTTAATAATAAAACAGAAAAGGTAAGAGGAACTTCATGGATTGAAAGGCAATACGGTAATTTAAATCCGGTAAACGGTGTTGAATATGAATGGTTTTCCATTCAATTGTCCAACCAAATGGATCTGAATCTCTGGAATATCTTTACTCCCGAAGGTAAAATACCCGAGGATAAAAGATTCAAGGTTATGGCGGTTTATAAAAACGACAAAGAGCAATACACCATTTCCGATTTTAAAATAGAACGTCTTAAATACGGTTATACCCAAGATAAACAAAAGTGTTACGCACAGGAATGGCGTCTTACCTCAAAGATAAATCATGTTGATCTGATCATTAGCACATTACATTCGGGTTCTGAAGTACGATCTCCTTTTCGATTTTACGAAGGATCAACACAAATCACCGGAACCGTTAATGGGAAAAAAGTAAAGGGGGTAGGTTTTGTTGAGTTGTTGCATTCTTATAAGAAACCGGAATTAAAAATATTGAACAATAAAAACTGGAATAGAACAATTCCATTACAGTGGGAGGTTAGTAATCCTGATGATGGTAATCCGTTAAGCTACAAGCTGGAATACAGAACAGAAAATCAGAAAACATTTCAAACTGTTACATCTGATATAACCAAGAGCAATTTTAAATGGGATACTTCCTTATTTCCAGAAGGAACTGTTTTTCAGCTAAAAATTACCGGTAAATCCATTGATGGTACCATAACCGGATCAGCTACAAAAGAATTTATATACCATACAGGTGCTGTTAAATAAATTTGGTATTTCTTATTCCTGTTTTAAAGCATCAACAGGGTTTAGCCGGGCTGCCTTAAGTGCCGGATAAAGACTGCCAATAATTCCAAGTAATAATGTTGTTATTAGAATTTCTAAAAACATAAATTTTGATACTTCGGGCTCAAAAAAGCCATTCAATCTGGGGAGTTGAACCAGCCATTTTAATGAAATAACGCCAAGAAAATATCCAATAATTGAGGCAATAAAGGCTATAATCAATCCTTCCATTAAGATCATTAAAATGATTCTGTTCGTAGGCCATCCCAGAGCATTCAGAATACCAATTTCCTTTGTCCTTTCAGAAACGGACATCAATAAGGTGTTTAAGATAAAAAAGAGGGCTACGAGGAGAGAAATCAGCGAAGTAGTCCAAGTCATATTTTTAAATATACTAAGGATATCATTCTTTTCTGCAACCTCTTTTGTTTGCAGAAATAATATTTTTGGAATGGTTTTATTTAACTCCTTTTGAATTCTTTGCACATCTTTGATATCGTTGGGTTTAAACAACTGGATATGAAATTGGGTTACCTTTCCCTTTTTAGCGATTAATTTTTGAAGTGTTTCCAGTTGAAGAATAACAGCACTGTTGTTCATAGTACCTAAAGGAACCGTAACACCACTTACAACAAAGGTTTTGTTTAGCATTGTTAAAGAATCTCCGGTTTTGATATTCAATTTTTCATAAATAGTTTGGCCAATAAGAATTTTATCAGAATCTCCTGGTTTGGGAATTTCCCCTTCTTTTAAATGAACAGTATTCCAAAGAAAGCTATTTTTAGGCCAGCCTCTTTGAATGACGTGGGAACCACTTTTGAGCCGGGTAAGATTAACCAGTTCTCCTGAAACCTTTTTTACTCCTGAAACCTTTTTTATATCGTTTTCCAGATCTTCATCTAAGGTGGAGGTAAGTATATCCATGCTTTCCACCCCAAGCCCCAGTATATGTACATTTCTTTCAATTAAACTGTTCGTCCATGCTTTTTCTATTCCTCTTGACATTGAAATCAATAAGATCACACTCGATACGGCTATGGAGATTCCAATAATCGTAAAGCTTGTTCTCAGGCTTCTTCGCCGGAGATTTCTAATAGGGATACTTATGAATTTCATTTTCCGGTGGATTCAGTTACAATTTTGCCATCGAGTATTTTAATAATCCTGTTGCTAAGTTTTGATATGTTCTCATTATGGGTAACTATTACAAGTGCCATATTGAGTTGTTTATGTATATCTGTTAGTAATTTTATAATGGATTCTGATGTTACAGAATCAAGATTTCCAGTAGGTTCATCAGCAAAAATTATATCCGGGTCATTGGCCAGGCTTCTGGCAATTGCCACTCTTTGCTGTTCCCCGCCTGATAGTTCATTCTGATAGTGATGCATACGGTTTTTAAGGCCTAACTGATCGAGTAATTCAGTAGCTTTAGACCGGCGTTTTTTCGGGTTATTAATTACACCAAACATAGGGATCTCAACATTTTCCAAAGCTGTAAAAGTAGGAAGCAGATTAAATTTTTGAAAAACAAAGCCAATATTCATTGATCGGATCTCTCTCCATGATCTGTTAGAAATATTCTTTTGATCCTTAAAAATAACATCACCCTCGGAAGGCTTGTCTAACCCACTCATCATATTAAGCAGTGTGGATTTTCCACTTCCGCTGGGACCCACAATAGAAACAAATTCACCCTTAGAAATAGAAAGTGTTATATTATTTAAAGCCTTGATATGCTTTCCATTGTAGAATTTGCTAACATTATTTAATGAAATTAAATCCATTTCCGGGGGTATTTTCAGAAACTTTCTGCTAAATGTTAATAATATTTTTTGAAATAAATTCGAAAACTTTTCAATGTAAATTTAAGTATTTTTATCCTTAATTTGACAACGTAATATTTATAAAAAAACTTTTTATATGCATTCAATTTTGGGATTCCCTCAGATCTTTAAAGTCCTAAAATATCAATATCAGATATATATTTATTAAAGAATAGTGCTTTCACAATCAATTATAATTTACTTAAATAAAACTTATTAGTAGTTGATATCATTTTCTTAAATTTGAAAAGTTTAATTTTAACAGGACAGGGTCTTTTTAATGTCAAAAAATAAAAATAGCGATATAAACAAATCTGATTCTTTTGAAGAATTATGGCTTAAGTTTTTAAAAGGAGATATGACCGCCTTTCATCATATTTATAATTTTCATTATCAAATGCTTTATAATTTTGGACTTAAATTTTTAAAACCCGCATTGGTTGAAGATTGTATTCACG
>JANTGS010000162.1 GCA_024762795.1 Flavobacteriaceae bacterium
TGAGGTTGCAATCAGTTCAAATCTTTCCTCTGTTTTTATTCACTGCAAAGATATAAAAATCTTCAAACAACAAAGAAAAAAAATATTTTTTGTGTAGTTTCAAAAAAACTTCTAATTTTGAAAACTCAATTAAACTACAAATGAAAATTCATTTAAATAATATGATGGCCATGACAATGCGTGTTTCTCACACGGAGGCTGATATTGTTTAAAATAAAAATTAAATATTTTAAAAGCCTCTGTTACAGCAGAGGCTTTTTTTTATGATAAAAATTATTATTATGTTAATTAAAACAGGAAATTGTTGTAAAGATGTGAGTTAATGCTTTACTTTGCCGCCAAGTTCATAAATTTAGAAATTGTTATCAGGAAAGGTGGAGGGATTAGACCCTTTGAAGCCTTAGCAACCCTTTATTTTTTTAGAGAAGGTGCTAAATTCTACCTGTTTTGGGCAGATAACTAGAGTTAATTTATCTTCACTTGTCTTTGGCAACAATTTCTGTTTTATTACCCATTTTTAAATATTAAGAAATTGAAAAAAGACCTTCAATATATAACAATACAGGATTTTTCAACCGAGACCGGATATTTTTATCCTGATTTCGAGTTGTCTTATCAGTTGTTTGGCCCCGAATTACATACAGCTCCAGTGGTTTTGGTAAATCATGCCCTTACGGGGAATTCTAATGTGACCGGAAAGGACGGTTGGTGGAAAGATCTGATCGGCCCTGCTAAAGTGATCGATACCAATAAATACACCATCATCTCAATCAATGTACCCGGAAACGGTTATGATGAAAAACCGGAAAACCTGATTGAAAATTTTGAAGATTTTAATGCGAGGGATATTGCCCGTCTTTTTGGATCTGTTCTTCAGGAATTAGATATTAATAAATTATTCGCCGCCATAGGGGGTTCACTCGGGGGTGGAATTGCCTGGGAAATGGCCTTTTTTTTTCCTGATCTGATAGAAAATCTGATTCCTGTTGCTTCCGACTGGAAAGCTTCCGACTGGATTTTGGCACATAATAAAACGCAACAGCAGATCCTTTCTAATTCGAGTCAGCCGGTTCATGACGCGCGTATGATGGCCATGTTATTTTACCGTACCGCCGATTCCTTTAAAAAGAAATTTAACCGGACCATCAATAAGGAGCAAGGTAATTTTAATACAGAAAGCTGGTTATTGTATCATGGAAAACAACTAGAGAACCGGTTTACCCTTCAGGCCTATAAAATGCTCAACCATTTGCTGAGTACCATTGATGTTTCCCGTAACCGGGGTCCGTTTAACGAAATTGCCGGCAGACTGGGATCGAATGTATTTCAGGTGGGAATCGATTCCGATTTCTTTTTTGTGCCTCAGGAGATCAAAGAAACTCAAAAATATTTAAATCAGGCCGGAGTGGAAAACTGGTATAAAGAGATTACTTCCATTCACGGGCATGATGCTTTTTTAATTGAATTTGATCAGTTGGGCAATCATTTGCAAGACATCTTTAAATATCCAAAATTAAAAAGGCAAACCCGCCAAAAGGTCAAAATTGTTAAGTTTGGAGGAAAATCACTGGCCAATGGTGAGGGACTGGAAAAGGTTTTACAGATCATTCAGAATAAAAAAGAACAGGGAGAAAAGATCGTTGTGGTAGCCTCAGCAAGAGGAAATTCGACCGATCTTCTCGAGGAGATTCTTGAAGAGGCAAAACTGGGGAATGATATTACCACAAAATTTAACATCTTTAAAGAATACCAGACAGAGCCTGATAAAGAAATAGATTTTACCCATGAATTTCTTTTACTGGAAAAGGTCTTTGAAGGGGTAAAATTACTAGGGGATTACAGTAATAAAATCAAAGATAGGGTACTCGCTCAAGGCGAATTGCTCTCGGTTAAAATGTTGTCGCATTTATTGAATAAAAGGGGATTAAATTCCGCTGCTGCCGATTCGAGAAGCCTGATTAAAACTGATGATTCATTTGGTGAGGCTATACCACTTCAGGATATATCAAGAGAGAATGTGATTCGGTATTTTAAGAAAGCAGATGTTGAAATACCTGTATTTACGGGTTTTATCGCTTCAAATCTTGATAATGAAACCACTACATTGGGCAGGAATGGCAGTAATTATTCCGCAGCATTACTGGCCAATTATCTCGAAGCGGAAGAGCTTCAAAATTATACACATGTTAATGGAATCTTTACTGCTAATCCGGATTTGGTTTCTGATGCCAGGAAGATTGAAGAACTTACTTTTACAGAGGCGAATGAGCTGGCAAATTTTGGCGCTAATATCCTGCATGCCAAAACCATAATTCCACTGATCGAGAAAAATATCCCTTTAAGATTATTAAATACGTTCGAACCCGAAAATAAAGGAACACTGATCAAATCAGAAGTGAATACCAAAGGAATCCGCTCGGTCACTGTTCAGAAAAATGTTTCTTTGATAAGTCTCGTGGGGAGGGGATTACTTGGAAAAGCAGGTGTTGACGCTCGTATCTTTACAGCTTTGGGCAAGGAAAATATCAGTGTGAGTATTATTTCCCAGGGTTCATCAGAAAGAGGTCTCGGATTTGTTGTGCAATCCAAAGATGCCAAAAAAGCAAAGATCACACTTGAAAAAGAGTTTAAGGCCGAATTTGATACCCGTGATGTCAATCAGATAATGATCAAGAATGACCTGGCCATTGTTTCTATCATCGGCCAGAAACTGGAAAATTTCCATATTTCATACAGTTCGTTGATGAAGAACGGAATTGTTCCGGTACTGATCAACAGTTCGGTAACCGGAGATAATATTTCGTTGTTACTGGAGCAGAAGGATCTGAAAAAGGCAGTAAATGTAATTCATGGGAAAATTTTTGGGGTATCCACAAAGTTTAACATAGCAGTTTTTGGAAAAGGGCTGGTAGGGGCTACACTGATCGATCAGATCTTAAAAAGTGCCGGAAATATTGAAAAAAGAAAAAATATTAAATTGAATATTTTTGCTATTGCCGATTCTAAAAAAGTTTTGATGAAAAAAGATGGAGCAGATGAAAACTGGAGGGATGAAATAATCAGTTTAGCTAAAGAGAAATATACCATTAACGATATTATAAAATTCTCGAAAGAACATCATCTGGAAAACCTGATTGCAGTTGATAACACGGCAAGCGAATTGTTTATTCAGAATTACATTCCTTTGGTGGAAAATGATTTTAATCTGGTTTCATCAAACAAAATAGCTAATACCAAAGACTACAGTTTTTACAGAAATTTAAGAAAAAAACTAAAAGAGAAAGAAAAGAATTATCTTTACGAAACCAATGTAGGTGCGGGTTTACCTTTGGTAGACACGATTAGATTATTGCATCATTCCGGGGAGAACATTACCAGAATCAAAGGAGTATTTTCCGGAAGTTTGAGTTACCTTTTTAATCATTTTTCTGTTGAAGAAAAAGATTTTAGCAGTATTTTAAAGGAGGCAGTAGCTAAAGGTTTTACCGAACCGGATCCGAGAGAAGATCTGAGTGGTAACGATGTAGGCAGGAAATTGCTTATTCTGGCAAGAGAGCTGGATCTGCAAAATGAATTTGAAGATATTGAAATAGAAAATCTCATCCCTGAACCTTTGAGAACTGGAAGCAAAGAAGAATTTTTAAATAAACTGGAAGAACTGGATCCGGTCTATGCTAAAATAAAATCAGAACAGAAAGCAGGAAATGTTTTGCGATATGTAGGAGAACTTTCAGGAGATCTAAAAAAAGATAAAGGAATTTTAAAGGTTAAACTGGAGTCAGTTCCAAAGGAGAGCTCTTTGGGGCAGGTAAAGGAATCAGATTCGATCTTCGAAATCTATACCGAATCCTATGGAGAAAGACCACTGGTAATTCAAGGGGCCGGTGCCGGAGCAAAAGTAACTGCGAGAGGAGTTTTTGGAGACATCCTGAGACTGGCAGAAAAATCGATATAAATTACTGCATTTTTTAAAAATTTGC
>JANTGS010000163.1 GCA_024762795.1 Flavobacteriaceae bacterium
CCCTTATCCCGGTTTTTACCAAAGATCATCGGTTTTCCGTGTTCCAGAATAATTTGCCTTTCATCTTTAACCTCACGATCTGTGATTTCAGCATAAGTTTTGTCATTAAAAATAACACAATTCTGCAGTACTTCCACAACCGATGTACCATCATGCTTTGCCGCTTCAACAAAAATCCGGGTAGAAAGTTTCACATTGTTGTCAACCGTTCTGGCAAAAAATTTACCCTGTGCACCAATTACAAGTTCTCCGGGGTGAAAAGGAGTTTCAATGGTACCGTAAGGTGAAGTTTTGGTTACAATACCCTTTTTAGAAGTGGGCGAATACTGCCCTTTTGTTAAGCCATAAATCTCGTTATTGAACAGAACCAGATTGATATCAATATTTCGCCTGACCAAATGAATAAAATGATTGCCTCCAATAGCCAATGCATCACCATCACCTGTAATTTCCCAAACACTTAAGTCCGGGTTAGCTGTTTTAACACCACTTGCAATGGCTGCAGCACGGCCATGTATGGTATGAAACCCATAAGTATCCATGTAATAAGGAAATCTGGAAGAACAACCAATACCCGAAATAAATGCATATTTCTCTTTTGGAATTTCCAGATCTGCAAGAGCTTTTTGTATACTGTTAAGTATGGCATGATCCCCGCAACCCGGGCACCACCTGACTTCCTGATCACTTTTAAAATCCTTAAAAGTGAGTTTTACATTTTCTTCTGTCATTGTATTATTTATCAAGTAAGGTTGTAAACTTTTCTTTTAATTCAAGCGTGGTAAATGGTAAGCCCTGAACTTTATTAAATTGTTCATATTGAAATTCCTGATGCCTCATCCTGAGATAATTCGCAAACTGGCCCATATTAAGTTCACAGACTATGATTTTCTTGAACTTCGAAAAGACATCTTTTACATTTGCCGGAAGAGGTTTAATGTAATTAAAATGTGCCAAACCAACTTTTTCGCCAGCTGCATACATTTCCTGAACAGCAGTTTTTAAATGACCAAAAGTTCCGCCCCAGCCAACAACCAATAAATCGCCTTCCTGATCTCCCAATACCTCAAGGTCAGGCACCATATCCACTACACGTTCTACTTTTTCTTCACGGATTTCTGTCATTTTATGATGATTTTCAGGAACATATGAAACATTCCCTGTCAATTCATCTTTTTCCAGGCCTCCTATTCGATGCTCAAGTCCTTTAGTACCCGGAATGGCCCAGCTTCTCACCAGGGTTTTAACATCCCGTGCATAGGGCAAATAATCTTTTGTTCCTTCTTTTACAATTCTTGGTGTAATTGCAGGGTAATCTTTCATGGAGGGAATTCTCCAGGGTTGTGATCCATTAGCAATAAAACCATCCGTAAGTAAGACAACCGGTGTCATTCTTTCCACTGCAATTCTGGCTGCTTCAAAAGCATAATCAAAACAATTTGCAGGTGTACTGGCAGCAATAACCACTACCGGACTTTCCCCATTTCTTCCATACAATGCCTGCATCAAATCCGATTGCTCTGTTTTTGTGGGCAAACCGGTTGATGGACCTCCTCTTTGAACATCAACAACCACTAAAGGCAGTTCTGTCATAACAGCCAGACCCAATGCTTCAGATTTCAAAGCAAGCCCCGGGCCCGAAGTTGATGTTACCCCCAGGAGTCCGGCATAACTTGCACCAATTGTAGTACAGATACCGGCAATTTCATCTTCAGCTTGAAAAGACTTCACTCCCATGTCTTTTCTTGCAGCTAGTTCCTCCAGAATATTTGTTGCAGGCGTAATTGGATAAGAACCAATAAATAAATTCAGTCCCGATTTCTCTGCAGCTGCCAGAAATCCCCAGGCAGTGGCCTGATTTCCATTAATATTCCTGTAAGTCCCTTTCTGAATCTGAGCAGGCGAAACAATATAAGCAGGTTTCATTGCTTCAATTGTTTCAGCAAAATGATAGCCTGCTTTCAGGACAATACTGTTGGCTTCAATTATTACAGGCCGTTTTTTAAATTTTGCCTCAAAGAATTCCTGTGTAAAATTAAGCGGACGTTGGAAAAGCCAGTAAACCATTCCTAAGGCAAACATATTTTTACTACGAAGTACACTTTTCTGATCCAGCCCAAGATCTTTCAGAGCATTTTTTGTAAGTGTTGATATAGGTGCCTGGATTACATTAAAATCATCCAGTTTCTCCTCTCTTATCGGATCTTCTTCATATCCGGCTTTTTTAATCCATTTCTCAATAAAGCTATCACTATCGACAATTAGTGTAGCACCTGGCTTTAGCCACTTTGCATTGGCTTTTAAAGCTGCGGGATTCATCGCAACAAGTACATCAGCATAATCACCGGGTGTAAATACCCTGTTACTTCCAAAATGGACCTGAAAACCCGATACACCCCCGACTGTACCTAATGGAGCCCGTATTTCTGCGGGATAGTCCGGAAATGTTGAAATATCATTTCCAAAGAGAGCTGATGTATCTGAGAAAAGGGTTCCGGTTAACTGCATTCCGTCCCCTGAATCACCTGAAAATCGAATTACCACATCTTCAAGCTCAATAATTTCATTCTTCTTACTCATTCGAAGATAATTTTACATTAAAGTATTTAAAAAAAAGAAATGCATTTTTTCGATGCACACCAAAAACTGATTAAATATTTCTCGGTACAAAACTAAATAAATAAAAGCTTATTAAATCATATTATAATGTTTTTTTTAACATAAATATGCAGTTATGTAGATTTTTAAATCCGGCTGCCTGTCCCGGCCCTAAAAAATTCATTAATAGCAATAAAAGCCGAACATTTTATCCACTGTTTATCATTAATTTAAGAGGTGTTATGCCTGTTTATAGTATTCATCAAAAGTCTTTCTAAATTTTATCAGTTTCCTGGTATGAAATTAAAATAATTGTGATACGAAAATATCAGGTTTAAAGTTTATTTGTTAGTCACATTTTTGTATATTCAGGAAATTTTTAGAAATATGGCACTTATTTTACCGGTAAGAGGTTTTGTTCCAGAATATGGCAAAAATTGCTATTTCTCTGAAAATGCCACCATTATTGGTGACGTAATTATGGGAGATCATTGTTCCGTATGGTTCAACGCTGTAATCAGAGGCGATGTCAATTCAATCAGAATTGGCAATAAGGTAAATATCCAGGACGGTTCCGTTCTACATACAACTTACAAAAAAACAGTTATCAATATCGGAGATAATGTAAGTATCGGACACAATGTAATTGTTCATGGGGCAAGCATTAAGCCGAACGTTTTGATTGGAATGGGAGCTATCATCATGGACAATGCTGTAATTGGAGAGAATTCCATCATAGCTGCCGGCGCAGTTGTTCTTGAAAACACCATAGTTGAACCCGGAAGTATTTACGGTGGTATTCCTGCAAAAAAAATAAAAAAAGTGAATGAGAAACAAACGATGGAGATGATTGAACGAATCGCAAATAACTACCTGAAATATGCCGACTGGTACCGGAACAAACCCGGTAAATAGGCTCCCTTTTATTTCCAGAGATCAGACTTTCTGAGGTTTACCGCTTCCTCAAAAAACATACGGGCAATTTTTTCAAAATGATCGGTAAAATCTGAAATAAAAAATTCGTACCCCGCAGAAGAACCTGAATTTAATAATGATTTCTCGATTAGCATGGACTTAAGCTCCATTGCAACTATTTTAGCAGAATCAAGGATATCTACTTCAAAGTCAAAAAACTTATTAATTTGATTCTTAATAATGGGATAATGTGTACATCCCAGAATAAGGGCATCAATATCTTTTAATATTTTTTTTGACATATAGGTACGAATAATAGCATTGCTTATATTATCAAAAATAAACCCTTCTTCAATCATTGGTACAAAAAGAGGAGTTGCCATAGATACTACATCCATTGCTGGTTTTACAGCTTTAATCCTTGACTCATAAGTACCTGAATTAATGGTAGCTTTTGTCCC
>JANTGS010000164.1 GCA_024762795.1 Flavobacteriaceae bacterium
TAACTATTATAGGATGCAGCACTTCTGAAAGTAAAAAAATGAATAATTTAAAAGATGATAATTTGATCATAGATCAAAAAGTTGATTCTGTTTTGAAATTGATGACCCTTGAGGAGAAAATAGGGCAAATGAATCAATACAATGGTTTTTGGGATGTAACCGGACCTTCACCAAAGGGTGGTGATGCCGAAAAGAAATATGAACACTTAAGAAAAGGTTGGGTAGGCTCAATGCTCAATGTAACCGGTGTTAAAGATGTAAGAGCTGTACAAAAGATCGCTGTGGAAGAAACACGTTTGGGAATTCCTTTGATAATAGGTTACGATGTTATTCATGGTTATGAAACACTGGCTCCAATTCCCTTAGCAGAAAGTGCCAGTTGGGATTTGGCAGCAATTAAAAAATCAGCTCAGGTTGCAGCGACAGAAGCTTCCGCAGTTGGAATTAACTGGACCTTTGCTCCGATGGTAGATATAGCAAGAGATGCTCGTTGGGGAAGAATCATGGAAGGAGCAGGGGAAGACCCATATCTTGGAAGTTTAATTGCTTCGGCAAGGGTAAAAGGATTTCAAGGAGATGACCTAAGGACCACCAATACCATAGCAGCCTGTGCAAAACATTTTGCTGCTTATGGTTTTGCTGAAGCAGGAAGAGAATATAATACAGTAGATATAGGAACATCAACCTTATATAATATAGTATTTCCTCCTTTTAAAGCTGCAGCTGATGCCGGTGTAATGACTTTTATGAATTCATTTAATGAACTCAACGGTATTTCTGCTACGGCCAATAAATTTTTACAAAGAGATATTTTAAAGGGTAAATGGGGCTTTGATGGTTTTGTAGTTTCTGATTGGGGATCTATAGGAGAAATCATTCTTTGGGGAAATGCCAAAGATAAAAAAGGAGCAGCTAAGCTGGCTGTTATAGCAGGCTCTGATATGGATATGGAATCTTATGCTTATGTATCAGAACTGGCTAAACTGGTTAAGGAAGGTACAGTTAAAGAATCGTTGATCGATGATGCCGCCGGAAGAATATTAAAAGTAAAATTTGAACTTGGGCTTTTTGATGATCCATATAAATATTGTAATGAAGAAAGAGAAAAGAAAATGCTTGGAAATCCGGAACATCATAAAGCGGTTTTGGATATGGCTAAAAAGTCAATAGTTTTATTAAAGAATGAAAATAAATTACTCCCTTTAAAAAAGAAAGGTCAAAAGATTGTTTTGATAGGTGCATTGGCAGCTGATAAAGACAGTCCCCTTGGCAGCTGGAGGGCCATGGGTAAAACTAATTCGGCAGTTTCAGTTTTAGAAGGAATGCAAAAATATAAAGAAAATACACTTATTTATAAGAAAGGGGCTGATGTAGCCATCGAAAAGCCTGATTTTCTTCATCATGTAAAAATAAATACGACTGATAAAAGCGGATTTAATGAAGCAATTCAGGCGGCAAATCATGCTGATGTTGTGGTAATGGTTTTAGGAGAAATTGGTTTTCAAACCGGCGAAGGAAGAAGCAGAACAAATCTAAATTTACCCGGTGTTCAGCAAGAATTACTCGAAGCTGTATATAAGGTGAATAAAAATGTAGTCTTGGTTTTAAATAATGGCAGGCCTTTGGCAATAACATGGGCCGATGAGCATATACCTGCAATTGTAGAAGCCTGGCATTTGGGAAGTGAGGCCGGAAATGCTATTGCTCAAGTATTATACGGTGATTACAATCCCAGTGGTAAGTTAACGGTAAGTTTTCCCAGAAATGTTGGGCAGGTTCCCATTTACTACAATCATAAAAACACCGGCAGACCCGGTACAAATGAACATGATGCCGGAACAGTATTCTGGTCTCATTACAGCGATGTATCCAACAGCCCATTGTATCCCTTTGGATTTGGCCTTAGTTATACCAGTTTTAAATACGATCATTTGAAGGTAAATGGCGATAAATTTAAATTGGGTGATCAGATTACAGTTAGTGTAGACGTTACCAATACAGGTAAAATCAAAGGTAAAGAAGTGGTGCAATTTTACCTTAGAGATCCTGTTGCGAGTGTTACACGTCCGGTAAAAGAACTCAAAGGTTTTGAACTAGTTGAACTACAAGCCGGAGAAACCAAAATCATAAAGTTTACTCTTGATAATTCTAAATTAGGTTTCTTTGATCAAAATGGCAAGTACATTGTGGAGCCCGGTGATTTTGAAGTCTTTGTAGGGGGTGATTCACAAAAAACACTCCAAGGAAAGTTTGTTTTAGAATAATTGTCTATACCTATTAAATAAATCGGGAAATTCATTAGCGTGATTTAGTTCACTTTATTCTTTTTTTTAAAAGAGTTCATGAATATTTTAAGGTCGATTTCCTTTAACATAAAATCAGTTCTGTTGTACATGAATGTTTAATGACCCGTGTGTGCACATTAAATAGAAACGAAAACATTCTGGGGTATTAAGCCCATAATAGTTAATTATAGCTACGAATAGAAAATTGAAATTTATCTTACCGTAATTTCTTTTAACATAATTGTTGACGATATAGACCTAAAGGTACTATATCTACAATTATGTATAAATAGCCTGAAAAACGGCTATACAGAAATTACTGTATATTTGTACTATAATTAATATTATGTTAAATAGAGTATTTTAGAACCGGTCCTATTTATTCTGTTTTGTAAAAAGTTTCTGATAATCTTCCAACGTATCAATATCGAGATAATGATCTGAAAGATCAATAGATAAATTATCAATTATATTTTCATTTATTATAAATTTTGCACCGTATAGATCATCCAATGCTTTCAGGTGAGCAAAATATTTTTTATCAATAATTGCCGGGACTCCTGATTTTGATTTCATCCGGGTAGATACGATTCCTTTTTCAGTTGATTTAAAACTTTGTATCAGTACATTTAAATCTTCTGAAGTTATGAATGGCTGATCAGCCAATACAACGATCACAGCATGATAATCATGATTTTTAGAAATTCTATTTATAGCTACACTAATCGATGTTCCCATTCCATTTTCCCAATTATCATTATAAATAATTGATATATTGTAATTTAAAATAGTTTTTTTGATAATCTTAAAATCAGAACCTAAAACAACATAAATATCTGAAGCCTTGGAATTTATGGCCTGTTCAATGCTATTTCCAAGCAATGTGGTTTTTTTCCAGGGTAACAATTGCTTGATCTTTCCCATTCTTTCTGATTGGCCAGCAGCCAGAATAATTAGTGCAATCTTAGAATTCACTTGATTGGAATTAGGTTTCTTTAAAATTGTGTACAGAAGCCGGTTTCTGTCTTAATGATTCCGGTTTTCTTTTTCTGGATACTGATAAGATCTCTGCACAAATAGATAATGCGATCTCCTCCGGTGTTTCTGCTCCAAGATCCAACCCTGCAGGTGCATGGATCTTTGATAGAAAATCATCCCTTATTTCAGGATTAAATCCAATCAGTTCATTTATCAAGGCTTCCCTTCTTTTAACCGATCCCAGTATTCCTAAATATTCTACATCATTCTTTTCTGATAAAGCCTTTAAAAATTTCAAATCCCCGGCATAATTATGTGACATCAAAATAACTGCTGTATTCTTGTGCAAATCTTGTTTCATCATATAAGATGCAGAAACATGAAGTACAGAATCTGCATCAGGATAGTCAAGAGCAGTTCTTTTATCGGATAAACTTAAAATGACTTCTACCTCCCAGCCTAGATTTGACGCGGTTTTAGCCAGATAAGGAACATCTTGCTCCCCTCCTACGATGATCAATTTAAAAACAGGTTCTAAAATTTGATTAAAATATTGATATTTAGATTTATAGGTTGTGTTATTTTTATTATTTATTGAATAAGAAAAATCATCAATAACAATTTCAGTACCATAATTTTTATCTTCAGAAAACTCAGGCTTAAACCGGCTCTTA
>JANTGS010000165.1 GCA_024762795.1 Flavobacteriaceae bacterium
GAAGTTTTTCATTATGGCTGGGTTCGTCCTCCCCATTTGATGCAATCCAAAAAGAAAGTAATGGATTCCTTCTATTGGGGGAAAAAAAATACAGATGAGAAATATAAAAAAGCGCCTGCTTATTTTGATTATGGGCCCCTGGATCGGCTCACCCTTTTTACAGAAGAGCATCCTAAGGTTATGGAGCAGCGCATTAAATTGATAGACTGGAAGGACAAACTGCAATATTCAGGCAAACCAAATCCCTATCGGGAAAAGAACAAACATGAACGTTTAAAATACCGAATTCTTTCATTTGTAGAAAACAAACTACTTGGTGGCAAACACCTGGGCGGGTTTAAAAATTATATTTTAGTAAAAAAAGTTTAATCCATATTGACCCTGCTTATAATATTACACGATTAGAGAGTGAATTAAAAATAGAAAATGGCGCCAAGTATATTCAGAAAAAAAAGCGATGAAGTCCTACTTAACGCTGAAAAAAAAATCCGCCAAAAACATGCATTAGCTTGTTTTAACCAGGCTATATCTCTGCTGTATTCAAAAAAATTTAAACAGGCTGAACAGCAAATCCACAACTATAAAAAGTATATTGATTATAATTATTTTTTTAAAAAGGATGGGCGCACAGGGAACACACCGGTACTTTCAATAATAATTGTTGCCTATAATACCCAAAATGCCTTAATCGACTGTGTTGAATCGATTTTACCACAAATGGATTCACAGTCTGAAATTATCATCGTTGATAATGGTGGGAATGAATCCGTTCAAGAAAAATTATTCAAAATGAATTTACTCTACATTAAAAACCCACAAAATCTGATTCTTTCGGAAGGACGGAATATCGGTGCTTTTTTTGCACGGGGTGATATCTTGGTTTTTATTGATGATGATGCCTTAGTTGCCAATAATTACCTTTCCTCAATTTTAGCGGCTTTTAAGTCACAAAACATCTTCGCCCTCAGGGGAAAAGTCATACCGAAAACCGATGCTCAGGATACTTCGAAAATCAGCCATTACAACTTAGGGGAAAGTCCTATACAGGCCATTCTAAATACAGAAGGTAATTCTGCCGTATTAAAAAAGATTTACAACCAGTTTAATGGGATGAATCCTTTGTTATTTGGACACGAAGGGATGGAACTATCTTTTAGAATTTATAAAAAATACGGGACTGAAAAAGTCATCTATTGGCCGGATACTGTAATTTATCATGATTATGCCGGTACAACTTCAAAATTTGAAGAAAAAAATAAGCGCAGCGCTATTATGGATATGTACCTTTTAAAAAGAAACAGGGGTATGAAAAAGTACAAAAAATTAATGAAACAATTAATTCTGAATCAGACATCTTCAGAGGGTGTTTTATAGTAAACAACGATTAAAAAACATAGATGAATACAAAATTATGAAAATTGCCTACATACATAATGGATTCTGGCCGTCTCAATCGCCCTGCTTTACGTTTACTACAATGACTGCCATTGCCTTAGCAGGACATACGGAAAAGACCTATTTTTTTATTCGGAAAAATGCAACGGATTCCCCTGCCACGGTACTTAATAAAAACTTTGATATACCGCTTCCTCCAAATTTAATGATATATCCGATAGCCGGATCACGAATACTAAAAGCACATAAATTTTATTATGACAAGGTTTATAAAAGTGTAAAAGGATTAATAAAAGAAAATAAAATAGATGTTGTTTTTTCACGGAATGTTACGTTTCTACCGTATCTGATTAAAATAAAGAATAAATTTAACATCCCTGTTTATTTTGAATCGCATGATTTTTTTACTGATTTATCTATTAGAAAGGACCTATCCGGAAATCGAAAAAGAGAAATAAAACTGGAAGGAAAATATGTAAAACAACTGACAGGACTCATCTGCCTGCACAATACCCAAAAGGGAGTCTACCAAAGATATTTTCCTGATTTAAAAATAATCGTTGCCGGAACAGGCCTAATTCCTGCGAAACAAAAACGACAAGTTGAAAAAAAATACATCGGATATGTTGGGTCGCTGGATAAACATAAAGGGGTTGTTCAAATTTTCAAAGCCGCTGCTCTATCCAAAACCAAACCATCTGTTTTAATAATTGGCGGAAAGTCTACACAGGAAATAGATAGATTCCGCTCTCTTGCAGACAAGTATTATGATGCCAATAAAGTTGAAATTACGGGATGGGTTGATAAGAAAAAAGTGAACTCTTATTTAGCTGAAATTAGAGTTGGGGTTTTGCCATTAGAAGACACCTTTTTTAACCGCTATATTACTTCACCTCTAAAATTGTTTGATTTTTTTGCACATAATATTCCGGTTATCGCCCCCAATATCCCTACGATGAAGGAATTAATTGTTTTCGAAAAAAGCGGCCTTTTTTACGATGCCATTAATATTTCAGGAATGGCCGCAGCCATAGATACACTCTTTATGAATCAGAATTTATACGGATCCATGCAGAATTATATCGACAAATATAAAATGAATATAACCTGGGACAGGCGCGCAAAAAAATTGATTGATGCTATGAGGCCGGATATAAATGAATAAACTTTCCGTGGTAATAATTACTAAAAATGAAGAATATAATATCCAACGCTGTTTAGATTCGATCTCATGGGCAGATGAAATTGTGGTTTTAGATACCGGTTCTGACGATAGAACCATAGAGATTTGTGAAGAAATGGGCGCCCTGGTTTATAAAACAGAGTGGTTGGGGTTTGGCCGGTCCAAACGAAAAGCGGTAGAATTGGCCAAATACGACTGGATTTTATCTATGGATGCGGATGAACAAGTCAGTGAAGATTTGAAAATAAAAATCAAAAAAATACTGAAAGAAGGTACAGACTACACCGGTTTTAAAATAAAAGAGCAAACTTTCTATTTAGGCCAAAAGATTAAATATTCCGGCTGGAATAATGAATTTCACCTTAGATTTTTCAATAAAAAATACGGCAATTTTAATGAAAATGCTGTCCATGAATCCGTAAAAATTAAAGGCAAAATTAGCCGGCTCGAAGAAATGATTTGGCACTATTCCCTTCCCTCCATTACAACGCATGTTTTTAAGATGAATCAGTATACGGATATGGCCGCTAAAGAGTTGTTTGATAAGGGTAAAAAGTCAATGCCCTCTAATGCTTTTTTCAGAGCGATATGGGCATTTACTCGGATGTATGTTATTAAATTAGGTTTTTTAGATGGAAAAGCCGGATTTGTTTTAGCCGTTAATTCAGCCCATTATGTCTTTTTAAAATATTCTAAACTGTGGGAATTATGGAAAAATCAGAAAAAATAAAAGTTCTGCATATTGATGGCGCTAATGAATGGCGCGGCGGACAGCAGCAGGTTGTGTATTTGGTTGAGGGCTTAATTGAAGCCGGAATTAACACTAAACTTATCTGCCGGCCGAATTCTCCCCTGTGGAATTACAGTATAAAAAATAAATTGCCGTACTATCCTTTATCGATTAGCGGTGAATTTGATTTTGTTGCCGCCTATAAATTAGCCCGCCTGATCAAGAAAGAAAAATTCAACATTGTGCACACCCATACCGCTCACGACCTGACAACGGCTCTTTGGGCCAAATTGATTTATCCAGACTTTAAATTAATTGGTGCCAGGCGCGTTGATTTTTCAGTCAATAAATCATTTTTAAGTTTAAAAAAATATAATAATCATTTGGTGGACAGAATTGTATGTGTCTCGCAGAATGTAAAAAATATTTTAATGAACGATGGAATCCCTGAAGGCAAATTAAATGTTGTACATGACGGTATTGATCTGAACCGGTTTAAAAATATTTCAATTACTAAATCCGTTAAAGAAGAATTAGAGATTCCTGAAAATTCATTTCTTGTGGGGACGATTG
>JANTGS010000166.1 GCA_024762795.1 Flavobacteriaceae bacterium
CCAGAGCGGAAACGGTCAGGGCAGGATGGGATCCAGACAGGGCCGAAACAACGACGGTAGCATGGGCGGCCGCTGGTAAATAATATAATTTAAGGGCAGAGCGGTTTTATTACTGCTCTGCCCTGTTTTTCTATACAATTAAGTTGTTTTTTTTGAAATCATGTGTTAGGCTAAGCTTAAACAAATGATAATAATTACTAACCTCAATAAAAAGGAAGTAAAAAAATGCCTTTATTGGAATGGACGGAAGATCTAAATGTAGGATTTGAACTGATCGATAAACAGCATAAGGTTTTACTTGACATGATAAACGAACTGTATGATGCACTCATGGAGATTCGGGGACAGGAAGCTCTCAAAAAGATAGTAAACAGAATGGTTGAATATGCCGCTATTCATTTCATGACAGAAGAAAAACACATGGTGGAGTATGGTTATGAAGATTATGAAAACCATAAGATCATCCATGATAGCTTTTCCCGCAAAGCTGTTGATCTGAAAAATCAGTTAAGTGACGACGGTTTTGTTTTATCTCTGGATGTTCTTAATTTTCTCAGGGACTGGCTCGTTGAGCATATCCAGGGTACAGATCGGAAGTATATTCCTTTCTTTAAAGAAACTAATTTTAAATAGAAATTAACGGTATAATAATGTCTGATGTAAAAACTGCTACCTTTAGAAAACAGCATGAAGATATTATTATTCTTATTAATAGCATTCTTAATTCTCTGGAATTTGAGGTCTTAAAAGTAAATTCTCATGGAATAAAAAAGTTACTTACTAAATTATCCAATATTGTAAGAATACATATTATTCTCGAAGATTCTGCCCTTTACCCTATTCTTGAAAAGATTGATAATGTAGATATCCGAACTAAATCGCGGCACTTTATGAATGAGATGCTGGTTATATCAGAAACCTACAGCAATTATATTGAAAAGTGGACAGCAGGCTCCTCAATTAAAGAAGATACAGAAAACTTTATAGATGAAACCAGAACTATTATGGAAGCTCTCCTGAATAGATTCGAAAGAGAAAATACTGATTTGTACGAAATTGTGGATAGGTTATAGATATTTAAACGTAATGGGGGCGGGTAACAATGAAACAAAGATATAAATGGCTTTTTACTGGTTTTGCAGCCGGATTGATGATTCTTGGTGCGTTTATTCTTTTTAACGATATTCTGCAAACTAAATCTGCTTCTTTCTTGGTTGTATTTTTGTCTCCTTTAATAACTGCTTTATTTGGCTTTATTTCAGGGACATCTGTTGAAAAAATATTTAGCGAAAATACAATTTTAAAAAATAAGAATAAAGATCTGCAAAAAGATATGCTGGAGCAAGCATTAAAGCTGAGTTCAGATATCAATTCCGCAATGGAGGATCTTCAAAATCATGCCGATCAGATGGATACTATTGTGAATAATATAAATTCCGGTATTTGCTTTATTGGCAATGACTATAAGATTGAATCAGGGTATAATGACTCCTTTGTTTCTATTTTTGGTGATAAAGATTATCTTGGTGATACCATAATGAATAGTGTGTTCGGGATTCTCGATAGCAACACAAAAACCAGTATTGCGGACTATCTTGAGCTATGTTTCACTAATAAAACAGCTACAACCAGTATGCTAAATGACGCAAATCCCGTAAAAGAATTTGAATTTGTACAAGTTGTAGATGGGTCAGTTGTACATAAAATAATAACTTCATCTATAAGTATTATTAAAAATACTGATAAAGAAGTTGAAAAAATAATGTTTATATTCGATGACATAACTTCTGAAAACGAATTAAAAAAGGAACTCGAAAAACGGGATCAAGAATATAAAAAGCGGTATTCCATTATGGTTGCACTTTTTGGTAATGATAAAAAAGTAATAAGAAGGTTTATAAGCGGATTGGAAGAAGATGTTGAATCTCTATCCTTAAAAATTAAAGCACTAAAGCAGAATGAGAATAACAGTAACACAATTTCAGATATTCTCGGTACAGTACACTCAATAAAAGGAGAAGCTTTTGCATTAGGGTTTGAAAAATTATCAAAAATAGCAAGTGATTTTGAAGCTTTCTTCAAGAAAATCAAAGATGAAATTCTTGGTTTGGAAAGCAATCTTGAAATAATTGGTTTTTATGAAAAATTAAATAATGAAAAAAGAGAATTCGATAAAACCATTAAAGTTCTTGAAGAGTTTCTTGCAGAGGATGACGAAAGGAATGGCAGTAACAAAGAACCTTCTTCTGATTTGGATTTATCGGGAAGTGTTGCTAAACACCTGGAATATGAAAACGTGTCTGTCGATTTACTTCGGAAAGAACTTGAACTAATTAATAAAACGTCTGCTAAGGAGACTGGGAAACAAGCAGTATTTACACTAAACAGTTCTGTAAATAGTATTGACGGTAAAAAATATAAATTGTTAAAGGAGCTTTTTTTACATCTGCTGAGAAATTCACTAGCTCATGGAATTGAAACTCCTGTAGAACGTCTACAAGCGGGAAAGGATAGTACCGGTCACATTACGCTCGATATTTTGAAAGCGGGAAATAGCCTCGTTCTTGAGTACACTGATGATGGATCAGGTTTTGACATTGAAAAAATAAAGAAAAGAGCTATTGAAAATTCTGTTGTTTCAGAAGAAGAAATTTTCAAAATGGGCAGTATGGATATACTCAAGATAGTTTTTAATGATGGTTTTAGTACATCTGATTCAGCTGATATGGTTGCTGGAGTCGGTGTTGGCATGTCCGTTGTTAAAAAGCATGTTTTTAAGGGGTTAAAGGGTAAGTTAAGTCTTACCAATAAACCAGGCAAAGGTATTAGAATTATAATTACTATTCCTGTTTAGGAGGATACACTTGAAGGCATTAGTTGTTGATGATTCTAGGATAATGAGGAATATTATAATTAATATTCTAAAAGAAAAAAAATTGGATGGTGATGATATCCTGGATGCACCTGAAGGTAAAACAGCTTTAGAAATTTTGAATAAAGAAACTATCGATCTGCTATTTGTTGACTGGAATATGCCAAAACTTAACGGACTTGATTTAGTGAAAATTGTCAGAAAAATGGAGAAGTATAAAGATTTGCCAATAATAATGGTAACATCCGAAGCAGCAAGATACAATGTTCTTGAAGCCATTAAAGCCGGGGTTACAGATTATATTGTCAAACCAATAACAGGAATGACTGTAATGGAAAAAATTAAAGCATATATGTAAGCGGGGTTTAAAATGCAGGTTAAGTATATACAGCCTTTTGTAAATGCAACAGTAAAAGTATTCAAAGAGTTTTTGGGAGTTGCTATAAAGCCAGGGCAGCCGTTCCTGTTTGATCATAACGAAAATAAATACAGTTATGATATATCCGGTATAATTGGTATTGGAGGGCAGACTCTAGGAATTGTTGTCGTCAGCTTCCCCAAATTAATTGCTTTAAATCTTGCATCAAGTATTACCGGCGAAACTATTAAAATTTTTGATGATACCGTTATTGATCTTGTTGGAGAAATTGTAAACATTATTGCCGGAAATGCAAAAAAAGGACTTGAAGAATATAAACTCGCAATATCTCTGCCATCAATTGTAAAAGGTGTAAACCATCAAATTACGGGTATCACCGGTGTACCCATGATCGGTATACCATTTAGTACACCAAAGGGTAATATTTATCTTTTCGTTAGCTTAAAAGATCTTATAACTGCATAATTATATCCCGCTGTCTTTCCGCCACTCTTCTGCTAACAGAGAAGTAAGAATATGATCCTCCCATTTTCCGGCAATCTTTAGATATGAGCGTGCATATCCTTCCTTTTTAAACCCGAAA
>JANTGS010000167.1 GCA_024762795.1 Flavobacteriaceae bacterium
TAATTTTAATACTGCATCAATGGCAGCAACACCAGATGCAAACGCAAGTCCGTATTTACCGTTTTCTATGCTTGCAAGTGATCTTTCCAAAGCTGTTCTTGTAGGGTTAGATGTGCGGGAATATTCATATTCTCCGTGAACTCCCGGTGAGCTTTGTGCAAAAGTGGAGGTCTGGTAAATGGGAGGCATCACAGCACCGGTTGCAGGATCATTTTGTTGTCCGCCATGAACAGCTTTTGTATTAAATTTCATAGAGCTAAACTAATTTTTTTAAGGAAAGCACTACCCCTAAATGAATACCTTCGTGAAAAAGATTGAATTTTAAGGCTTCATCAACGGTATTCAATGAAATACCGGTACTTGATAAGTAAGGTTTGTAATTTTTAAAAATGCCTGATTTATAATCCTCTTCAGTCATGTCGATCAATTTCATCATATTGTTCTTGATATATAAAACCTCTTCTACAGTTATATCTTTGTTGGGTTTGGTTCCTTTTTTAAATCTGGAAACATAGTTCTCATTAATATTTACAGGCAAACCCGAAAGATCATAAACGAGTAGCTGTTCTGTAACTATAGTATGAATGATATTCCAGATGATTGAGTTGTTAAAATTCTGTGGAATATAATTCAATTGCTTTAGAGAATACTGATCCAAGAAATCAAGATAAGTTCTCCTATTAAACCTAAGTGTTTCAAAAATTTTATGCATATAGATTATTTTATGCTAAAAATAATTAACTTTCGGGAGAATAAAGTACTCTGATGAAAAAAATATATTATTTAAAGACCTGTGATACCTCAATGAGAATCCTGAAAATGATTCCCCTTGAAGGCTTTACAATGCAGGAAATAAAAACAGAACCTATTACTGTTAAGCAGCTTAATGAAATGAAAAATCTATCCGGAAGCTTTGAATCTTTATTCAGCAGAAGAGCTAAAAAGTATAAGGAAATGGGTTTAAAAAATCAGAATCTTTCCGAAAAGGATTATCAGCAATTTATTTTAAATCATTATACTTTTTTAAAAAGACCGGTGATTATTATTGATGATCAGATTTTTATAGGAAGTAGTAAAAAAACGATCGAATCTCTTCTAGAGCATTTTAAAAAAAGGAAATCATAATTGGTATATGATAAAACATTATAAAAAGGGACTGGTTATAGTTATTATCCTTTCTTTATTGGTAATTATAATCAATGTCTTTGTTTCCCGTTTTATCGAAGATAAAATAAAGAAGGTTTTGACCCTGCAAACTAATGATCTTTCTGTTTCCAGTGTTCAAACCGTTAGATTTAATCTGTTTGAAAGAGAAGTTAATGTAATTGATTTTAAGAATGAGCCTACAGATAAATCCTTTAATATTTTAAAGCAGGGAGATAGTATTAAAAGCAGCCTGCAAAAGATCAACATTACTTCTTTTGATATCATTGGGATCGATTTTTATAAACTGCTTTTTAAGAATTCCATTGACGTTAATAAAATTGATATTGAAGATATAGCAGTTACCAGGTATAGTTATCCAGATTCAGAGAAAACTAAGGACAGTATAAAGAAAATAAAGCTGGATTCGATATCATTGGGGAAACTTAAAGGTTTGGAATTAGAAAAGATAGAGGCAGAAAACCTTCAGTTTCAAACGATTGATGTTTTATCTGAAAATATTACATTCCAGTTAAGCTTGCAGGATGTTAAAATGGGAGGTTTTAAAATGATCGAAGATCCCGATAAGCTCTTTCATGTGGAACTTGTTGATGAAGACCTAATAATTAAAAAGGTTAAAGTCAATTATTTTAGTAAAGACTATAAACTTGAGATAGATCAGATCAGCCGAAACCCTACAGATAAAATTATTGATATTGTTGGTTTGCATTTTAGACCTTTAAAAGATAAGATTGAACTCGGCAAATCTTATACCTTTACTAAGGTCATCTTTGATGCAGATGTTGATAGAATAAGGCTTTACAATACCCAGATCAATAAAGCAATAGAGTACAACAGCTATTATATGGATAGTATTTTGATTTCCGGAATGAATCTGGATCTATATAAAGACGGAAGGAGACCTTTTGACCTTAAAAAAAGACCAAAATTTCCGAATGTCCTTTTAAATGAGATGAAAGATACGCTAAGAATTCCCAAGATTTCCATACAGGATTCAAAAGTATTTTTTGAAATGGTTCTTCAAAAAAAGGAGATTCATCTAAAAATAAATCTCTATGATATTGATGCAGATATTAAAAATGTGATCTCAATGAATGCGAATCCGGATAAAAAACTGCTTTTAAATTACAAAAGTAAAATTATGAAAAATGCCTTGTTAAAGGTTGATCTTGATTTTCCGTATAAAGAAAACAAAGAAGTCTTTTATATGGATGGCAGTATCACTAAAAGCAAATTTAAGTATTTTGATTCGGCTATTTACCCTGCCCTGGGTATAAAAATTCTTAAGGGAGATCTTGATGGAATGAAATTTAATGCTGTTTTGGGCCCAAGATATTCAACAGGAACTATGACTATGCTATACCATGATCTTGAAACGGAGATCTTTAAAAAGAATTCTATGGAGCAGAATAAATTCCTCAGCTGGTCTGTAAATAAAAGTCTTCACAATTCAAATCCAGTTAAACAAAAACCCGTTAGGGTCGCTATAATTAAGGCTTACAGAGTTTTATATAAGGGTTTCTTCAATTATATTTGGCTTACTGCCCAGAGTGGTATAGTAAATACACTGACTCCTTTTGGTAAAACAGTGGCAAAAGCCCAAAAAAAGGCATTAAAAGCAAAGAATAAAGAGGTGAGAAAGAAAAAAAGAGAAGAAAAGAACAACAAATAAACTGCTTTTTTTCCGGTATATCATTGGATTTATGTCTATAGGAATTTTCTTTCAACAAGAGCCAAAAATCTTTCTTCAAGATCTTCTTTACCGGACCAGTTATAACTGGGTTTTACTTTGGTCTGAATGTGATGAAATGCTTCTTGTTTGGTTTTACAGGCATTTAAAATATGAAGGGTTTTGTTAAATTCTGACTGGCTGTAATTGAAGAGTTTGTTAACAAAAGCAATTCTGTCATTTAAACCAACTTGTATGGTACTACTTAAAAGTTTATCGTGTAAAGAAAGCTGCTTTCCTTCCGACCTGTTACTCTCAAATAATTTTTGTGTCTCTTCAATGGTTACGGTATCCTGAAATTCTTTTTTCTGGCTCATATCTTCTTTAACAGAGTCAAATTTGGGCACAAAGATCTCCTCCGGAATCTCTTTTTTCTCAGAGGGTTCAATTAATTGCTCATGAATATTTTTCTTATTTATTGCTTTTTCAGAGCTTGAAAAGTTTTTAACAGGATGCTTTTTTAAATAAGAAAGGATGATAAGGTCATTATAAAGATCAAGGGTTTTTTTTATCAGATCATCAAGATCACTTTGATCATTTATTTTGACAATTTCCTGTGCGGTTTCCTTTAATCTCTTTTCTAAATCTTTATCCATTTGTACCTGTATTGAAGAAAAAAATATTTGATATTGTGCAAATTTAACGCTTTCCAAAGATTAAACAAGCTACAATTTTTACTACATTTGTCAATTGAGACATCTTTTTTAAAAGATAAATAAAATTAACTTTTCAAGTTTGTAAATTACGAAATGTTTCTCGAAAATACAGTAAATCATACACATAAATTTGGCTGGATCGAAGTGATCTGTGG
>JANTGS010000168.1 GCA_024762795.1 Flavobacteriaceae bacterium
TAACTGAGGGTCAGCAACTGAAAAAGAATACTGTTATAGGTTATATAGACACCATTCAGTTATCGCTAAAAAAAGAGCAGTTAAAAGCATCAAAACAGGTCATTGCTTCCAAATCTAAGGGGGTGCTTTCACAGATCAATGTTTTAAAATCTCAGTTAAAAACAGCCGAAGTTTCTAAAAAACGTATCGTAAACCTGATTGCAGCCAATGCCGGCACACAAAAACAGCTTGATGATATCAATGGAAAGATCGATATGTTGAATCAGCAGATCATCAGCGTGGAAACACAAAATGCACCCATTATCAATGAATTGAAAAGCCTTGATGTTCAGGTAAAACAGCTGGAAGATCAGATCTCGAAAAGTGTAATTGTTAATCCGGTTAACGGAACAGTTTTGGTAAAATATGCCGAACCAAATGAGATCACAGGCTTTGGTCGACCGTTGTACAAAATTGCAGATCTGTCAAAACTGCAACTCCGTGTTTTTATCAGCGAAACCCAGCTGCCGGATATTAAGATTGGACAAGAAGTAACGGTAAAAATAGATCAAGGAGATGAGATGAAAAGTTATACCGGAATTGTAAGCTGGATTTCTACTGAAGCTGAATTCACCCCAAAGATCATTCAGACCAAGGAAGAAAGGGTAAATCTGGTCTATGCCGTAAAAATTGATGTGGAAAATGATGGCAGCCTTAAAATCGGTATGCCCGCTGAAATGTGGATTGAGAAATAAAAAGAAACGTTGACTTTAGACTTTGGACTATCAACCTACCTTTCGGCAGGCAAGCTTTTGACAAAACAATTAATTATAAAATTTTAAAAGATGAACATTTTAAAAAAAATTGCAGCAGCTCTGGCAATATTAATCGGTCTAATGACCATTTTTGCCGGTTCAAAGGTTTTACTGGGTATCGATACCAAAGATTATAATGTATTAACCTGGCTGGTGGTTTATAATGTGATTATGGGAATAGTATCCCTCTTTGCAGCATATTTAATGTGGAAAAACAATTACCAGGTCAACAATATCATCACTTTTATACTGACCTTACATTTTCTCATCTTTCTTTATTTAAGATTTTTTAGTGATACTGCCGCGCATGAGAGTCAGATGGCTATGCTGTTCAGATCAGTGGTATGGGTAGTTATCTCAATACTGTATATTCAGGTTCCGAGGATGATGAATAAAAAGCAAACAGCATCTTAAATCTATAAAAAAGTTGAGCATTTCCTTAAAACATATCAGTAAATCCTATGGCGATCTTAAAGCTGTTGATGATATCTCCTTTGAAGTAAAAGAGGGCGAATTATTTGGTCTGATCGGGCCTGATGGCGCAGGTAAAACTACTATTTTTCGTATCCTGACCACTTTGCTTTTAGCCGACGAGGGGGTGGCTACAGTGGCAGGATATGATGTGGTGGAAGATTATAAGAAGATTCGCAACCATGTAGGTTATATGCCCGGCAGATTTTCCTTATATCAGGATCTTTCTGTTGAAGAAAATCTACGGTTCTTTGCTACAGTATTCGGAACAACCATCGAAGAAAATTATGATCTGATCAAAGATATATACATCCAGATTGAACCCTTTAAAGACAGAAGAGCCGGGAAATTATCCGGAGGAATGAAACAAAAACTGGCTTTGAGCTGCGCCTTGATCCATAAACCTGAAGTACTGTTTCTGGATGAACCTACCACCGGTGTTGATCCGGTCTCCCGAAAGGAATTCTGGGAAATGCTCAAACGACTGCAACAAAAAGGGATAACCATTTTAGTTTCAACACCTTATATGGATGAAGCAGCACTTTGCGACAGGATCGCATTGATACAGGATGCTAAAATACTTGAAATAGATACTCCGGAAGATATTGTTAAACATTATCCGAAAAAGATCTATGATGTACGCTCTGATGATATGTATGAACTGATCCTCGCATTGAATAAATATAAGCATCATTACAGCGTGTATCCGTTTGGGGAGTTTGTACACTATACTGATAAAAGAGATGATTTTAACCCGGATGAACTTAAAGATTACTTAGAGAAAGAAGGACAAAAAAATATTTATATCGAACCGACAAAGGTTACCATTGAGGATGCTTTTATGGAGCTGGCAAAGTGATGTCTCGACTGCGCTCGACATGACAACAGACTGCGCCTGCCTGCCGGCAAGGCAGGCTCTATATGAAAAACTGACTGTATCTGATTGAACTAAAAAAATGAAGAACGAAAATATCATACAAGTTAAAGATCTCACCAAAAAATTTGGTGACTTTACCGCTGTGGATGCCATTACTTTTAATGTGAAAAAAGGAGAGATCTTTGGTTTTCTCGGAGCCAATGGTGCAGGAAAGACCACTGCCATGAAAATGCTAATCGGCATTTCAAAACCCACCTCCGGAGAGGCAACAGTAGCAGGTTATGATGTTTATACGCATCCGGAAGACATAAAAAAAAGTATCGGTTATATGAGTCAGAAATTTGCTTTGTATGATGATCTGACCATTAAGGAAAATATCACTTTTTTTGGAGGTATTTATGGCCTCAGTAAAAATAAAATAGATGAAAAACGCAGTGAACTGGTTGAAGAACTTGGCCTGAAAGATGTGGCTGATGAACTGGTAAGTTCGTTACCACTGGGATGGAAACAAAAATTATCCTTCTCCGTTGCTTTGTTACACGATCCGAAAATTATTTTTTTAGATGAGCCCACAGGAGGTGTTGACCCGATCACAAGGCGTCAGTTCTGGGAAATGATTTATAAAACGGCTCATGAAGGAACCACAGTTTTTGTCACTACACATTATATGGATGAAGCAGAGTACTGTAACCGGGTATCGATCATGGTAAATGGTAAGATTGAGGCGCTTGATTCACCAAAAAAATTAAAGGAACAATATAATGCAGAGAGTATGAACGAGGTGTTCTTAAAACTGGCAAGAGGATGAAAAGATTTATAGGATTTATTAAAAAAGAGTTTTACCATATCTTCAGGGATAAAAGGTCACTTTTTATCCTTTTTGGAATGCCCATAGCACAGATCATGTTATTTGGTTTTGCCATTACCAATGAGATCAATAATGTAGATCTGGCGATTCTTGACAAATCAAAAGATGTAAGCACAAAACAAATTGTAAATAAGATCGCCTCTTCAAAATATTTCAGTATCAAACAATTTATCCATAACGAATCGGAAATCGAACCTATTTTTAAGAAAGGTGATGTAAAAGCAGTCTTAGTTTTTGAAAAGGATTTCAGTAAGAACCTCACCAAAGATAAAAATGCCAATGTTCAGATCATTACTGATGCTACCGATCCGAATACGGCAAATACCATCACTAATTATATCAGTTCTATTTTGATCAATTTTCAAAAGGAGATCAATAAAGATCTTCAGATTCCATATCAGATCATACCGGAAACCAGGATGGTTTACAACCCCGAATTAAAAAGTGTTTTTATGTTTGTTCCGGGCGTAATGACCATCATTTTAATGCTGGTGTCGGCCATGATGACCTCAATTTCCATTACCAAAGAAAAAGAAATGGGGACTATGGAAATACTGCTCGTTTCACCGCTTAAACCTTTTCAGGTAATTATTGGTAAGGTTTTTCCATATATTTTTC
>JANTGS010000169.1 GCA_024762795.1 Flavobacteriaceae bacterium
TCTTTATGAAATACGGAAATCAATGCCGATTTGACCTTTTTTGCAGTGTTCATGATGTTTTTTTGAAATGAATCGCAAAATTACTAAATCGCAATAGTTTTAACAAGACTATTGCTGCTTTAAAAAGAATTATTTTTTCAAACAGTGGACAGCCGGGCAATAACAAACAGATTTCTCTTCAGATGGGTTCAGCGAAAAGCAAAAAGGGAATAGAGAATTGAGTAAAACCCGCCTGCTACTGGCGTGACAGGAGTCGAAAGTTAGAGAATTTAACTTTAAGCTTTGCAATAGGTTCAAGCACAAAAAAACTCTCGTTAAGATGATCTGTGTTTTGTAAGCAAAGCTTTTCTTTGATCTCTTGTTCACTGGTTTGTACATGTATTGATTTAAAGATTTCCGGAATTATCTAATTGATTAATGCAGATACTTCTTCACAAACAAATTCGAGTAATTCTTCATCTTTTTTTGTAAAGGGTGATCTTTGGTGAGAATCGATATCGATCTGACCTATATTTTTACCTTTATTAAAGATCGGGACTACGATCTCCGACTTTACATCTATACCGCAGGAAATATAATTCTCCTGTTCTGAAACATCCTGAACCACAAAATTCTCATTACTCAAAGCCACCTGACCGCATATTCCCTTCCCGAAAGGGATCAAAGTATGTTCTGTAGGTTTTCCGGAAAACTCTGCCAGTTTTAACTCCTCTTTTTCACCGTTCTTAAAATAGAAGCCCACCCAATCGAAATGGGGTACCTTTTCTTTTAATAAATCGCAAATACCCTGTAATTTATCATGAATATTGTATTGAGAAGAAACAATTCCTGAAATTTCACTTTTTAAATCTTTTATTTCCATTTGTTTGTTTAAATTTGAAAAAACAAAACTATCGAATAATTGAAGAAGAATAAAGCGATCATTATTTTTTTAATTAAGTTCTTTGCAACTTACTTTATTCTGTTTGGGATCTACTCTTTCTATCTGCATAAAACTCAGAAAAAAACGGGTATTTTTTCCTGTGCTCCCATCACAAAACGGGTAGCACAAGATTCTGAAACCTTTTCCAGATTTCTCGGCCTCGATGTCAAAGTTGAGCAAAATGTAGAAGAACTTTCCATGAAATTCATTCTCAACGGCCATCATGTGGTTAACATTGTAGAAGGCTGCAGTTCCGTTAGTATTATTATTTTATTTTTAGCTTTTATTATTGCTTTTAAAGGGAGTTTTAAGGATACTGTCCTTTTTGGAATTGCAGGTACTGTATTTATTTATCTTACCAATTTACTCAGAATTGTATTATTGGCTGTTCTTTATCAGAAATACCCTGAATACAATTATTTCTTACACGAATTATTTTTTCCTGCCATAATATACGGTTTGGTATTTTTTCTGTGGATCATTTGGGTGAAATATTTCTCACACTACAATAAACTAAAGGTCAATGAGTAAAAGTGCTAAAATAGTATCAATAGGTTTTCTGTTTTTCCTGCTCATCCTGGTAAGGCTTTTTTCGTATAAAGTTTTGTATGATCCCTTTATTTTATATTTTAAACATGATTATCTTAACAAACCCATCCCTGAGTTTAACAATTACAGGTTATTTTTTAATATGCTGATCCGGTATACTATTAACAGTGTTATTTCTTTGGCAATAATATGGGTAGCCTTTGAAAGAGAGCAATATATGCGTTTTTCTGTAAAATTCTATGTAATCGCTTTTATCTTTTTATCCTTTGCCTTTTTTACGATCCTCAACGGAGAACTGAAACAGGGATATTTACTGGCCTTCTACCTGAGAAGATTTATAATTCATCCGCTTTTTGTATTGATCCTTTTACCCGCCTTTTACTTTAATTACCATAGGAGCGAACTACAATAATTTAGAATTGATAAGATCCATCAACTCTTTTTTCCTGCTTTTACTGATGGGCAACTGATATTGCCCTAAACTGATAATATTATTCTGAATAAAATTGATCTTTTCTAAATTAATAATATAGGAACGATGTATCTGAATAAATCTTTTGGAAGGAAGAAATTCTATGATCTTTGCCATGGAAAGAAGTGCCACCACCTTTTTATTTTCGAGATAAAAACGAATATAATCGCCCATACTTTCTATGTAAATAATCTCATTTACAAGAATTTTCTGAATTTTATATCCCGATTTCACAAAAAAATAGCTCTCCATATTTAAGCTTAACGATTAAAAAAGTCACTTCAAAGAATAACTTGCCTGGTTCATCAAAATGATTTCTTCAGGTAAAAATAGTAATTTAATTTTACTCCGTAGATACAAATAAAAGATCATGAGAAAATGAAGCCATTCCACCTTTGCAAATACTGGAATTGCTTTAAATTTAACAAATTATAAAATTTCAAACAGATGAAATTAAAGAACAATATAGCGATCAGCGAAAGCGGTTTTATTTTTAATCCTGAAATTGGCACCTCATTTACGACAAATTCTCTTGGTGTTGCTGTCTTAAAACAACTAAAAGATCAAACTTCTCTTGAAAAGATCAAAGAATCGATCATCAAAAACTATGAAGTTGATCCAATTACCTGTGAAAAAGATCTCGATGATTTTCTTAGAATTGCAAACCAATACAACCTTTTAGAAGAATAAATATGAGCGATCGTAAAAAGATAACTGTTGCTGTTACGGGTTTAAATGCCATCGACAGTCCGGGACCCGGAATTGCCGTAATCAGAGGTTTAAAAGAAAGTGATTCTTTTGATATCAGGATCATTGGCCTGGCCTATGAAATTCTTGAACCCGGAATCTATATGGAGGATATGACCGATAAGGTCTATCAGATCCCTCTTCCTTCCAGCGGATTTGATAAAATGCTTGAAAGACTGAAATACATTCATGAAAAAGAAAATCTGGATATCATCATTCCAAATTTCGATGCTGAAATGATGTCCTTTATCAAGCTGAAACCCACACTCACCAAAATAGGTATCCAAATGCTGATTCCTACCAGGGAACAGTTTGAAGAAAGGCTTAAGGGGGAGCTCAATGAATTCGGTAAAAAACACGGAATAAAAGTACCGAAAAGTGAAACTGTTTATGCTCTAAACGAGCTCGAAGAAGCTTTAAGGGATTTTGACTTCCCGGTAGTGGTAAAAGGTAAATTTTACGATGCTTATGTAGCCAATACCGAAGAGCAATGTATCTCTTATTTTTATAAGATCTCTGCCAAATGGGGAACTCCCGTCATCCTTCAGGAATTTATAAACGGTAATGAGTTCAACATTACTGCCTTAGGAAATGGAAAAGGAACTATGCTGGGGGCAGTGGCTATGCGGAAAACTTTTTTAACCGATAAAGGCAAAGCCTGGGCCGGTATTTCCATTGATGATCCGAAACTAATGAAAATGGCAGATGATGTGATCAGTAAAACATTATGGGGTGGCGGAATGGAAATTGAACTGATGAAAGAGAGCAATACCAACGATCTGTATCTGCTGGAGATCAATCCACGTTTTCCCGCCTGGATTTATCTCGCCATAGGTTGCGGACAAAACCATCCGGATATGCTGGTAAGACATCTGATGAATGAAGAGGTAAAACCTCTAAAAAAATACG
>JANTGS010000170.1 GCA_024762795.1 Flavobacteriaceae bacterium
GGAGAACACCCCAATACGGCTTTTGGGTTGAGTTTTGCTTGGGATTATGCCAATACGGTGGACGATTTAGCACTTAAAACACTCATAGAGAAACGAGCCAGAGACTTTTATCTGAAAGATCTTTCATGTCCGATAAGCTGGGAACCGGGTGGTTATGATTTTCTTTCTCCCTGTATTGAAGAAGCTGCCATTATGCTTAGGGTTATGCCTGATGCTGAATTCAATCAATGGTTTGCAAAATTTCTTCCGGATATGCAATCGAAGGATTATGTGTTAAAACCCGGAATTGTTTCCGACAGAACCGACGGGAAACTGGTACATCTCGACGGTGTTAATTTTAGCAGGGCCTGGTGTTTAAACAAAATCGCCAATAAATTCCCTGAATATGCTTATTTGCGTAAAATAGCCATTAAGCATGTAAATTATTCTCTGCCCAATATCGTTGATGGGAATTATGAGGGAGGCCACTGGCTGGGTTCTTTTGCGATCTATGCTTTGAATTCTTTTAAGAAGAAGTAGCGAAGAGCGAGAAGGGGAAAAGTCTAAAGTCGAACCCGCCTGCCGGTAGGCAAGAGTCAAAAGTCGAAAGTCGAAAGTCAATTCAAAATTCAAAATTCAAAATTCAAGATTAATACAAAACAACAAACAAAAAAACAACAAACCTGTTCGAGTCTAAAGTCAAAAGTCGAAGGTCTAAAGTCAAAGGTCAAAAAGTGAACATCCCTGATTAGTGTTGACCGGTTTTTTAATTTTTTATTCATTTAATAGCAATGAATATACATAAAACAACAAAGATCTTATAGCGTAGAACTTTCTGTTTTTGGTTTTATTCCCTTTAAAAGGCAGGTTGAGCGTGGTTTACTTAATAAATTTATCTGAAAAGGTAGAGGTAAACGGTAAAATTAGTATTTTTGATTATTAACCAAACTCACTTTCCTGTGAAAAAAATATCTCAGGTCGTTTTCATGATTTTCAATCTGTTTATGATTGCAAATATTTCTGTACAAATCGAATTTTTGAGATTTGGAATATCTAATGTTTTTAATATTTCCTGCAAATTGAGAGGGAATACTTCAAAAACGGAAGCATTATCACATCACACAAAAAAATTTGCCTGGAATAGGTTTGCAATAATTGATCATAAGAGATCAGGCCAGGATAAGATCCCTGAATTAAAAACATATGCTAAACGCTCTGTAAAAAATCTATATTCAAAATACCAAAGATAATCAGATGGAAACATTATATCTTATTTTAGTTGTTCTATTACTTGCACTCGCAGTTTTCGACCTGATTGTGGGGGTTTCAAATGACGCAGTAAACTTTTTAACATCTGCAATTGGCTCAAAGGCAGGATCGTTTAAAACGGTTATGATCATTGCATCAATTGGTATTTTTACAGGTGCTATATCCTCAGGAGGAATGATGGAAATAGCTAAAACAGGTGTTCTGAGTCCGAACATGTTTTCTTTTAGAGATATAATATTTATCTATGTTGCTGTTATGATGTCGGATATTTTATTACTTGATCTTTTCAATTCGTTAAAACTTCCTACGTCAACAACAATATCAATAGTATTTGAATTACTTGGAGCTTCGTTTACAATTTCTATGATAAAGATATATGAGTCCGGGGCAGCTTTAAACAGTCTTTCAGAATATTTAAATTCATCTAAAGCCCTTCAAATGATAACTGCAATTTTTGTATCTGTTGCAGTTGCTTTTGTTTTTGGGTGGCTTATACAATTTATCATAAGAGCCTTGGTAACTTTCGATTATTTAAAATATAAAAAGTTAAACGGATCATTGATCGGAGCATTATCTGTTGTTATAATCCTTAATTTTATTTTTAATGTTGCTCTGAAAAATTCTCCCATAAACGATAAATATCCGGTTGTTACAATCTCAGAACATTGGTTTATCATTAGTGTTTTTATATTTATTCTCGGATATTTGGTCTTCTTTCTTCTTTCAAAAAGAGAGTCGTTTGATCCGTTTAGAGTGATTACGCTTATAGGAACTTTCGCTTTGGCTATGGCTTTTGCCAGTAATGATCTTGTTAATTTTATAGGAGTTCCTATTGCCAGTTTTGAAGCTTTTAATCTTTGGAGGGATAGTGGCATGGAACCTGAAGTTTATAATATGAAGGCTTTTTTAGATGCCGGAAATTCAACTAATCCGCTCTTTATGTTGGCAGCAGGTGTAATAATGGCATTAACATTATGGACCTCTAAGAAAGCCCGGAATGTAATTCAAACCTCAGTAAACCTTAGTAGTCAGAAAGATGGTGTTGAGAGATTTAGCGGAAACAATCTCGTAAGAAATGTTGTTAAGGTTTTTACAGTATCGGGTAATTTTGTTGCTAATCTGATGCCGGAATCATTTAAAAGAACTATAGAAAGAAGGTATTCCATTAAAACAAATAAGGATATTTACGATCGTGATGTTGCTTTTGATTATGTAAGAGCTTCCACTAATCTTATAGTAGCAGCTTTTCTCATCTCATTAGGTACTACATTAAAATTGCCACTTTCCACAACTTATGTATCCTTTATGGTTTTAATGGGCACATCATTAGCTGATAAAGCGTGGAATAAGGATAGTGCAGTTTACAGGGTTTCCGGAGTTATGGCTGTGATCAGTGGATGGTTCTTAACTGCAATTTCAGCATTGATAATTTCATCTCTGTTTGCAATTCTGCTATTTAAACTAAAATTCGTTGGTATTGCTATAGGTGTAAGTACGGTAGTCGCAGTTTTATATCTGATACATAAGTCTTCTGACTCCTCACTCAAGCAATCCATTCAGTTAGATATGCCTGATGAATGGTTTAAATCAAGTCCTAAAAAGATTAAAAAAGACCTTGAGCCAAAAATCAACGAAATAATTATCAGTTATAAAACTTATCTCGATAACATAATAAACTCAATAATAAATGAGGATAAGGAAGGTATTATTAAAATAGATAAGAATTTAAAGTTACTTAATGAGGTGAACTATCAATACGGCAGCACTTTAAATGAACAGCTTAAAACAATAAAACCAAAGGAGATAAAGACCGGTGAAATTTTACTTTATTTTTATACTCTCGAAGAAAAACTACTTGAAAATCTTGAAAAAGTAACAAACACTTCAAAATTACATATTTTAAATATGCACAATTCATTTTCAGATTCGCAAATTGATAGAATTAGACAATTTCAGATTTGTATAAATGAATATCTGGACAAGTTGTTAAATGATTTTGATCATATTAAAAGAGTAAAATACCTGCAAGATGCAGATCTTCTAAAGATCAATGAAGAATATGTTTCTTATCAGGTTAAAGAATTGACCAGCTCTGAAACAAAATATAATTACAAAAACAGTTTTCTGTATTTTCAATTTTTCTATCAGAATGTAGATTCTGTAATGATACTTAAAAAAATGGCTTTACTTGTCAGGGGGTAATTTGTTAATCTGTCAATGAGTCAATCTTTTAATTTTTAATCATTCTATTATGTCAGTTCATAGTATAGGTTGTCGCTAAGTTTAGTTAATAACTTTCATAAATTTGAGAATTATGAAAAAACAAAACCGAGGACATCGAATCTTTA
>JANTGS010000171.1 GCA_024762795.1 Flavobacteriaceae bacterium
GTAGGCAGAGGAGTATAAAGTAATCAGTTAAAAAAGAATGGATTTAAACAGTAGAAATAAGATTGATCCCACTTTTAATATGTCATCGATGACAGATATTGTATTTCTGTTACTTATTTTCTTTATGTTGACCTCTACACTGGTGACTGTTAATGCATTGGATATCATTTTACCCAAAGCTCAGGGAAAGACGGAAAATAAAAAAGCCATTTCGGTGAGTATTACTAAGAATCAGAAATTTTATATAGACAAGAAAAAAGTAAATGAGTCCGAACTGGAAAATTATCTGCTTGCTCAGGTTTCCGGTGAGGAAAATCCTTCTATTGTACTCAGGGCTGAAGAGGGAGTTCCTATAGAAAAAGCTGTTAAGGTACTTGATATCGCCAACAGAAACAAGATCAAAGTCATTTTAGCTGTAAGACCCAAATAAAGTCTTTAACCATGGCAGTTCTCGATACAAAAAACAAACAAAAATCAGCTGTTATCACTGCAATCATTGTAGCGATAATAATCTTTATTGTTTTTAATTTCGGACTCCGTTATTTTGATCCGCCCTTAGAATACGGGATCAGTGTAAATTTTGGTACTACAGATTTTGGCAGGGGAAATGTTCAGCCCAAAGAGGCGCTAAAACCTGTTCAGCAAAAAGAAGAAGTTATAGAAGAGCAGGAAATCCCTGAGGAAATTCCGGTAGAAACCAAACCGGAAGAAGTTAAAGAAGAAGCAGTTTCAGAAGAAGTGCTCACTCAGGAAACTGAAGAAGCCATAGCTATTAAAAAGCAGGAAGAAAAAAGGAAAAAAGCTGAGGCAAAAGAAAAAGCCAGAAAAGAGAAAGAACGCCTTGAAAAAGAACGCCTTGAAAAGGAAAAGAAGGCTGCCGAAGAAAAAAAGAGAAAAGAGCAGGAAGCAAAGCGCAAGCAACTGGATGCTCTGATGGGAGGTATTAATACCAAAGGAAATGCAAGCGGAGGAGAAGGAGATGATAACAAACCGGGGGATAAAGGTAAAGTTACCGGAGATCCTAACGCAAAAGGATATTATGGAGTAGGAGGAAGCGGCAGCGGTGGTAACTATCGTTTGGGTAACAGAAAAGCTTTGGCAAAACCAAAACCGGATTATACTTGTAATGAAGAAGGAAATGTTTTTGTAGAGATCTCTGTTGATAAGAACGGTAGAGTAATTTCGGCCAGGCCGGGAGTAAAAGGTACTACAAACTCGGCCCCTTGTTTGCTGGAAAGTGCTAAAAAAGCAGCACTAAAAACTAAATTCAGTGCCGATAGTAATGCCCCTGTAAAACAGGTAGGACTGATTATTTATAATTTTTCTTTATCAGAATAATTTACATTACAAACCTATGGATTATCAAACTACGTTAAATTGGATGTTCTCACAGCTTCCAATGTATCAGCGTCAAGGTAAAACAGCTTTAAAAAAGGATCTTACCAATATTATTGCCTTATGTGATCATTTGGGTCATCCCGAATTGAAATTTCCTTCTGTTCATGTGGCAGGCACCAACGGAAAAGGCTCTACAAGTCATATGATCGCCTCTGTTTTACAGGAAGCCGGTTTAAAAACAGGACTTTATACATCTCCTCATTTAAAGGATTTCAGAGAACGTATCAGGATTGATGGGAAATGTATCGACGAAAAGAACGTGGTTAGTTTTATCGATGAAAACAAAGCCTTTCTGGAAAAACAAAAAGTGTCCTTTTTTGAAATGACAGTAGCTATGGCATTTGATTATTTTGCAGGGCAGGAGGTTGATATAGCTGTGGTTGAGGTAGGTCTTGGCGGCCGTCTGGATTCCACGAATATTTTAACTCCTCAGGTTTCTGTAATAACAAATATAGGTCTGGATCATACGCAGTTTCTTGGCGAAACCATTGAAGAGATCGCCATTGAAAAAGCAGGTATTATTAAAGAAGATATACCTGTTGTTATTGGAGAAAGACATAAGATATCTGAAAAAGTTTTTAAAAACAGGGCTCGAGAGGTACATACGGATATTTATTTTGCAGAAGATAGGGTTCAAAAATCCTACAAAACCGATTTAAAAGGAGGTTATCAGAAAAAGAATATAAAGACTTCAGTACAGAGTCTAAATCTTCTTAAAGAAAGAGGAGTTAAGATCACAGAAGAGCAAATTGAGAAAGGATTATTGCACGTTGTAAAAAATACAGGCTTAAGAGGTCGCTGGGAGGTTTTGCAGGAAAGGCCAAAGATCATTTGTGATACAGCTCATAATTATGAAGGCCTTAATCTGGTTTTGGGACAAGTCTTAAAAGAAGAGTATACTAATTTACATATTGTTTTAGGTGTTGTAAATGATAAGAATCTGGATAGAATTTTGCCTTTATTTCCTAAAGAGGCGATATACTATTTTTGCAGGCCGGATATCCCCAGAGGGATGGATGTAAATGAGTTAAAACAAGAAGCTTTAAAATACGGTTTGAGCGGTAAAAGTTATTCCAGTGTGAATAATGCTTTAACTGAAGCCATAGATAATTCCGGTCCGGATGATCTGATCTATGTAGGAGGGAGTACTTTTGTGGTAGCAGAGTTACCTTTATAAAAAAATTGTATCTTTATGCTTTAAACTTTTTTAATTATGAAATCTAAACTATTACTGATTGTTTTTCTTAGCCTTTTTGTTTTAAATACCGGTTATTCTCAAAAAGATAATGATGATTATAAGCCTTATTATATAACTTTTACAAAACTTCACGGTTTTGATAATGTTGATAAAGAGCAATGGAAAAAAGTTGAGATAGATTTCTTTAATAAAGTGGTTAAAAAAAATAGATATATTTTACATTACGAATTCTTGTATAACTTTTATGAAGACAGGAAACCTGACTATATTATAATGAAAGTATATAGAAGTTGGGATGATATTGATAAGGCGCTTAAAGAAAATAATAAACTTATAAAACAGGCCTGGCCGGATCCGGAAAAGAGGAATAATTTCTTTGAGGAGCAGAATAAATATTACGATTTATTTTATTCAAATGAGATCTTTACTTCGGCACCTCTGGCACAATATTCTACTGAATCCAATATGAAAACTGATGGAAGGCAGAAGCTTTTTTATATATTATATGATAAACTTGCCGATTATGATTATGATGATTCTCTGGAAGCCTATCAGAGGTATATTAAAAATGTAACTTATAAGAATCCTTATATTAAAGCTTATCTGGCTCAGAAGCATTATGTGGGAGCGGATAGCAGAGATTTTTATCAAATATTTGTTGTTGATAGCTATGATGATCTAATCAAATCGTTTGAAGAGGATAAAGTATTGTTAAACAATCTGATAAAAGATGAGAATGAAAGAGTGAAATTTATAGATCTTTATAATAAAGGTGTAGAAAGAGCAAGAAACGGATTGTATAAAAATATCCCGGAAGTTTCTAAATAAAAATCAGGGATTTTAATGACCAAAAAATTAGTAAAAAAATTAAAAAAAATATTTGACAAATCAAAAAACTCGATTATATTTGCACCCGCTTAAGTTGATAAGGCTG
>JANTGS010000172.1 GCA_024762795.1 Flavobacteriaceae bacterium
GATTTTCAAACTGTTTTAAGTGTCTTTTTAGGAATAGGTCTGGCTGCTTCGGTAGGCTTCAGGATCTTTTTGCCTTTTTTTGTTTTAAGTATAGCCTCCTATTTTCAAATCATTCCTTTAAATGAAAACTGGCAATGGATCGGCAGTCAGGTGGCCATGATCACGCTAGGAGTAGCAACTCTTGTTGAAATCCTCGCTTATCTTATTCCCTGGGTAGATCATATTCTCGATGTTATTGCTGTACCGCTGGCAGCTGTTTCCGGAACAGCGATCATGTTGTCAACTGTTACTGATATTGATCCGTTCTTTACCTGGATCCTGGCCATTATTGCAGGAGGAGGTACTGCTGCTGCAATTAAAACTTCAACATCAACTTCACGTTTGGCTTCAACGGCTACCACTGCCGGAATTGCAAATCCGGCGATCTCTACGGTAGAGACCGGAACCTCGGTTTTACTTTCCCTGTTGTCTGTATTTGTCCCTGTACTGGCCATTGTTTTACTGATCGTGATATTCTGGGTTATTTATAAAATGTATCACAGGATAGTTCCCGGTAGAAAAAATCAAACCTAGATGCTATCTTTTGCCATAATATTTAAGATATTTGCAAATTAATTTTTGCATTTAAAACAGTATATTGATGAAACCGGGAATACCAAAAGGAACCAGAGATTTTTCTCCTGCCGAAGTGGCTAAACGCAATTATATTTTTAACACGATCAAAGAGGTTTTTGAGACCTACGGATTTCAACCTATAGAAACCCCTTCTTTTGAAAATTCAAGTACTTTGATGGGAAAATACGGGGAAGAAGGAGACCGGTTGATTTTTAAAATCTTAAACTCGGGCGATTTTTTGAGAAAAGCTGATGAAAATTTGCTGGCCGAAAAGAATTCGGCGAAAATAACATCCAGTATTTCTGAAAAAGCCTTGCGTTACGATCTTACTGTTCCATTTGCGCGATATGTGGTTCAGCATCAGAATGAGATCGTATTTCCTTTTAAGCGTTATCAGATGCAGCCCGTTTGGCGTGCCGATCGTCCGCAAAAAGGGCGTTTCAGAGAATTTTATCAGTGTGATGCTGATGTAGTGGGCAGTAAAAGTCTGTGGCAGGAAGTGGAATTTGTTCAGCTTTATGATGCGGTTTTTACAAAACTCGGCCTGACCGAAACAATTATCAAACTCAACAACAGAAAAATTCTTTCCGGCCTGGCCGAGATCATAGGAGAAAAAGATAAACTGATAGATTTTACGGTGGCTTTGGATAAGCTGGATAAAATAGGAAAGGAGGGAGTGACCAAAGAGATGATCGCCAAAGGGATTTTGGAAGAGGCTATTAGAAAAATTGAACCCCTTTTTAGTTTTAAAGGAAATAATACTGATAAACTGGAAAAACTAAAAGATCTGTTAAAAAATTCAGAGGAAGGCCTGCAAGGTGTTGCAGAACTTGAGTTTGTAGTTGAAAATATCAATGAATTGGGCCTGGAATCGGCACAACTTGAAATTGATGTTACCCTGGCGAGAGGCTTGAATTATTATACCGGAGCTATTTATGAGGTGCAAACTGAAAAAGTGAAGATGGGTTCTATTGGTGGTGGTGGAAGATATGATGACCTGACAGGAATATTCGGATTAAAGAATATTAGTGGCATTGGGATCTCTTTTGGACTTGACAGAATTTATCTGGTACTCGAAGAGCTCGGTCTTTTTAAAGTAGTGGATCTGCCCAAACCAAAAGTGGTCTTTATCAATTTTGGTAAAAAAGAAGCTTTGTATGCTTTGCAGGCTGTTAAAAAACTTCGTGAAAACGGAATTAAATCAGAGCTATATCCGGATACAGCCAAGTTAAAAAAACAAATGAATTACGCTAATAGAAGAGAAATACCTTTTGTGGTTCTGGTTGGAGAACAGGAGGTTAATGAAAATAAATATACCCTTAAGAATATGAGTACAGGCGAACAGGTTTTATGTGATTTTGATAACCTTTTACGTCAAATACGTTTATAAAAGATCAATTAATTATGAATAATGTTGTATTTTTGCACTCTTAAATTAAGGAATGATGTTTGAAAATACTAAAGCTAAATTACATGAGATGGTAGATGAAATAGGAGATAACCACATCTCAACTTCTGCAAAAACGCCATTACGCTCTGACGCTTTTGAAAAATCAGATGAAGAAAAAATCAGATCAATAGAGAAAAATGTTGCTGAAATACTGCATACATTGGGTATGGATCTGACTGACGACAGTTTAAAAGGAACCCCTTTACGTGTGGCTAAAATGTATGTAAAGGAAATTTTTAGCGGACTCCATCCGCAAACGCGTCCGAAACTTTCTACCTTCGACAATAATTATAAATATGGTGAAATGCTCGTTGAAAAGAATATCACGCTCTATTCAACCTGCGAACATCATTTATTGCCGATAGTTGGTAGGGCCCATGTGGCTTATATATCAAAAGGAAAGGTAATCGGTTTGTCTAAAATGAACAGGATCGTTGATTATTTTGCCAAACGGCCTCAGGTTCAGGAAAGGCTTAATATGCAGGTTGTTCAGGCGCTGCAGGAAGCCCTGGGTACGGATGATGTTGCCTGTGTGATCGATGCAAAACATTTGTGTGTAAACTCAAGAGGAATTCACGATATTACCAGTAGTACCGTTACTGCAGAATACGGAGGATTATTCAAAAAAGAAGAATACAAAAGAGAATTCTTAAGTTACATACAACTTGATACAGACTACGAATAGAGAGTTTTAAAAGTTAAAATAAAAAGGAGAATAGGTGCATTTGCAATTATTCTCCTTTTTTTATGCTGTATCATTCAATGATGATTTATACTTTAAAATCTTCTTCGTTTTCCTTTTTTACGTCTGTTGCCTCTGTCACGTCCGCGTGATTTTGGCTTTTCAGCGATTTCTACAAAGATCTTTCGGCCTTTATGTTTAAAATTCTTAAAAGATTCAAGGGTTTTATCGGTATAATTCTTATCAATTTCAAAGAAGGAGAAATTATTCAATACTTCGATTTTTCCTATTTCAACATTGCGTTCTCTTAATTTCTCATTGATCAATCCGATAAGATGCGAAGGATTTACCTTATCTATCTTTCCTAAATTGATATAGAACCGTGTAAACGAACCATCATCAGACCGGCTTCTTGATCTAGAGCTGTCTCCGTTAAGATCGGGAGCATTTTCATAGTAAGACAGGAACTGATTAAATTCGAGAGATACAAATCTTTTGATAAGCTCTTCACGGTCAAGTCCTTCAAGTTTTTGATAAATATCCGGTAAAAAATCTTTGATCTCTTTTTCGTTGATCTCAATATCATGAACTTTATCAATCAGAGAAAAAAGCTGACGAGTACAAATTTCTTTACCTCCCGGAACTTTTTTAGCTTCAAATTTCTTTTTGATCTTTCTTTCGATCTGGGCTAGAGTACCTTTTTCCTTATTGGTGATGATCGCAATGGAAATACCTTTTTT
>JANTGS010000173.1 GCA_024762795.1 Flavobacteriaceae bacterium
TGAGATCAATTTGAGAGAAGTTTTTGAAAAATACAGCTATCACTGGAAATGGTTTTTGTTAGGGCTAATATTATCCCTGATTACCTCATATATTTATTTACGCTATACAGCTCCTAAATATGGTGTCAATAGTATGATTTTGATTGACGATAAGGAAAAAGGAGGAATGACTACGGAAATGGCGGCATTTAAAGATCTGGGATTGTTCGGAGATAAAAAAACCACTCTGGATACTGAGATTGGTATACTTAAGTCACGTACGCTCATAGAAAGAGTGATTAAAGATCTGAATTTTAATATCAGGTACTTTAGTAAAGGGAAAGTGCGTAATTCTGAGTTATATAAAGATAAAATGCCCTATAAAATTAATTTCTTTAATACGGATTCTGTGTTGAATAAACTTGACACATCTTTTGTTATTGTTCCGTTAGATAAGTCAAAATTTCAGTTGGAAGATGTTAAAGGAGTTCAATATGGAAGTTTAAAGTTCGGAAAAAATATAAAAACAAAATTTGGAGAGATCAATGTGACTCCTTCTACTCAAACAATTTTGCCTTATGAAGATGTAATTATTGTAAATATCAGTCCGGTTAAAAAAATTGCTGCCACTTATAAAGAAATATTGAAAATTGAACCTGAAAATAAAAAATCGAGTTTATTAATACTTTCAATAAGCGATCAGGTAAAACAAAAGGCCAAGGATTTTTTGAATAATTTAATATTTCAATACAACCAGGATGCCATAGAGTATAAAACCAAAATCTCTGAAAATACAGATCAGTTTATTAATGATCGAATTGCGGATATTTCTGTAGATCTTGCCCGTGTTGATAAAGGAGTTGAAGATTTTAAGACCAAGAATAAACTGACTGATATAGGGATGGAAGCCGGCATAGACCTTCAGTCCAATAGTGAATTGCAAAAAAGAATAGTTGAATTAAATTCGCAAATTAAGCTGGTGGATTATGTGATGGAGCATATGCAAAATAATAGGGATGATCTAATACCGGCTAATTTAGGACTTAAAGATAAGGAAACCAACACTAATACACAGATGTATAACCAGCTTTTGTTGGAAAGAAATAGGATCTTTAAAACTTCTAGTAAGTTAAATCCTACGGTTATAAACCTTGATGCTCAGTTACAATCACTGAGAACCAGTGTGGAACAAGGTCTAAGGAACTTACGGTCATCATTAACTTTTTCATTGAATGAAGCTAAAAATCAAGAATATCGATTTAACTCTAAAAGAAAAGCAGCGCCTCAGCAAGAAAGAGAACTACAAGGTATAAAAAGGAAACAGCAAATTATTGAATCACTTTATCTTTATTTGTTACAAAAAAGAGAAGAAAATGCTATTTCATTGGGAATTCCTGTACCCAAAGCAAAGGTGGTTGATAAGGCAGATGGAAGTGATTTGCCGGTTTCACCCAAACCAATGCTGATATATCTGATTGCAGCAGTTTTAGGTTTATTGATTCCTTTTATGATCATCTCGATAAGATCCTTATTGGATAATATGGTTCATACTTATGATGATGTGGAAGCAGTGGTCAAAGCACCCATTATTGGGGACGTACCTAAATCCGGATCTAAAGAGAAAGTGATTATTAATGATCGGGAAAATAGCAATATAGCAGAATCCTTCAGGTTGTTACGGACCAATGTCAACTTTATGCTTTCAGGGGCCAAAGACAAAACAAAAACAGTATTTGTTACTTCCACCTTAAGTGGAGAAGGAAAAACCTTTATTGCTATTAATCTGGCGGCATCCCTTGCCTTACTGGGTAAGAAAGTTTTGTTAGTGGGAGCTGATATAAGGAAGCCCAAAATGGCTGCTTATCTGGATTTAACAGCTAAAACAGGCTTAACACATTTCTTGATGGACTCTCAATTAGAGGTGTCGGATATGATCATTCATGATAAGGACAATCATATGGATATTATCAGTTCAGGAGAAATACCCCCAAATCCATCCGAACTATTATTAAATGGTAGATTTGAAGAAGTGTTAACCTATGCTAAGCAGCATTATGATTATGTTATTGTAGATACAGCACCTGTAAATATGGTGACTGATACTCTTTTACTGGGAGATCATGCAGATCTGTTTATTTATGTAGTGAGAGTAGAGTTTTTAGATAAGCGAATGTTAAAAGTGCCTCAGACCATGTACGAAAATAAGCGTTTACCCAATATGGCCATGTTGATCAATGATACGGATTATGAGAACAAGGGATATGGATACGGATATGGGTATGGTTATGGAAATGAAGGCAGAAAGCCATGGTATAAAAGGGTTTTTGGTTAAGAACCTAATATCAAAGACCTACCCACCGGTAAGGTAATCGAAAGATAAAAAGAATGGAATTAAACTGATTTTTCCTGATTGAATCTGTGTGAATCTGTAACATCTGTGTCATCCGTGGTCTTGTTGAGTTTTAAATGCAGAATGCTGAGTTTTTACCCCAAACACAAACAAGTGATAAGCTCTGAGTCGGTTAATACATTATCTACACAAATAAAAGGCCATTTCCTTTAATAAATATTAAATATCCTTTTTGGATTTGAATTAAATAATTGTTTTTTTCATTATCACATTATCACATTATCACATTATCACATTGAACGATGTGTATTTTTCTGTAAAATGTTGATAAAAAACCTTTGAAATAATTAAAAATGAAACTTTTATCAATATATTTGCATTACCTGATATAATCACTTTATTAAAAAATATAGTTATGATTAAAAAAATACTTTTAACATTTTTGGTAGTTTTTGTTTCTTCACTTACTTATAGTCAGGAAACCATTACTTTTACTACAACTTCAGCACTTTCTTCATGGAACCCTACCAAGTTTACCAATAGTGGAGCGATTCCTACTTGGGAGGCAACCGGAAGTGGAATAGCAACACAGTCAGTTACGGCAAACTTACCAAATTTTGATTTCAGTTCAAATGATGGGAGTGAGATCAACATAACCTGTACATCAACGGATGCATTTGCCGGATTAACAGAATTGTGGGTTTCGTTAAAAGATTTGACTACACTCGATGTTTCAGCTGCAACAAATCTAATTGAGCTAAGTTTTAGGAGTAATAACATAAATGGGCCTATTGATGTTAGTTCTTTGGTGAATTTGCAGAAATTATGGGTTTTTAATAATAATCTTACCGATTTGGATATATCAGCAAATTCAAATCTGATTTGGCTGAGTGCGCAAAATAATCAATTGTCATCCAGTGTTTTAGATAAAATTATTAATGACATGGATTCTCATGGCTTAATGAATGATACTATCCACATTATAGGTAACAGTCCTTTAACTATGATGGCTCAACCAGCTTATGACAATATAATTGCTAAAGGTGGTGAGATAGACGTATCAGCGCCGATTGTTCCTACGACAGAGGTTATTACTTTTACAACGACTTCAACTTCATCTTCATGGAGTCCTTCAGATTTCTCAAAC
>JANTGS010000174.1 GCA_024762795.1 Flavobacteriaceae bacterium
CTCGGACCGTCTTTTGGAGTAGCTCCTTCCGGAACGTGAATATGAACATTGTATTTGTCGAATATCTGAGGATCGATACCAAAATCATCGGCATGAGCCTTGATATATTCCATGGCGATGGTCGCACTTTCCCTCATCACTTTCCCCAGATTTCCGGTAATGGTAAGCGCACCTTTTCCTTTTGAAAGAATAGATTCGATAAATAGAATATCTCCACCAACACTTGTCCAGGCTAAACCTGTAACTACTCCGGCTATATCATTGTTTTCATATTTATCTCTTTCAAGGTGTGAAGGTCCCAGAATCTTTTGAATATCCTCATTAGAGATCTTTACATTGTATTCTTCATCCATGGCAATGGACTTAGCTGCATAACGAACCACTTTTGCAATCTTCTTTTCCAGTGTTCTTACACCGGATTCACGGGTATAACCGGTAATGATCTTTTCCAGTTGCTTTTTGCCGATCTTCACTTCATTTTTTGTGAGTCCGTGTTCCTTTAACTGCTTTGGTAACAAATGCCTTTTGGCGATCTCGATCTTTTCTTCAACAGTATAACCGGTCATTTCAATAATTTCCATACGGTCACGCAATGCCCACGGAATTGCGCCCAGATTATTCGCTGTGGCAATAAACATTACTTTGGAAAGATCGTAACCCATTTCCAGGTAATTATCGTAGAAAGATGTATTTTGTTCAGGGTCAAGTACTTCAAGCATTGCGGAAGAAGGGTCTCCGTTATGGCTGGCACTCAGTTTATCTATTTCATCAAGTACAAATACCGGGTTAGAACTTTTTGCTTTTTTGATGTTTTGAATAATTCTTCCCGGAAGGGCACCGATATAGGTCTTTCTATGCCCTCTGATCTCTGCTTCATCACGGAGTCCGCCCAGCGACATACGTACATATTTTCTACCCAATGATTCAGCAATTGATTTGCCTAACGAGGTTTTACCTACTCCCGGAGGTCCGTACAAACACAAAATAGGCGATTTCATATCTCCTTTTAGTTTTAATACTGCCAGGTGTTCTATGATTCTTTCCTTTACTTTTTCGAGTCCGAAATGATCACGGTCGAGAATTCTTTGTGCTCTTTTCAGATCGAATTTATCCTGCGTATATTCATTCCATGGCAGTTCCAGTAAAAGGTCGAGATAATTCCTTTGAATAGAATATTCAGCTACCTGAGGATTCATGCGTTGTAACCTGCCTAATTCTTTTTCAAAAATTTCAGCTACTTCCTTACTCCATTTTTTCTTTTTTCCTTTAAGGCGCATTTCTTCAATCTCTTCATCATAGGAAACGCCACCCAGTTCTTCCTGAATGGTTCTCATTTGCTGATGAAGGAAATATTCACGCTGTTGCTGATCCATATCTTCTCGAACTTTAGACTGAATATCATTACTTAGCTCAAGTCGTTGAAGCTCCTGATTCATCTTTTTTAAGGTTTCCAAAGCTCTCTCTTTCAAATCGCTGATGATCAGAAGATTTTGCTTGGAAGCGGTATCCAGATTCAGGTTGGATGAAACAAAATTTACCAAAAAAGTATTACTTTGGATATTTTTTATGGCAAAGGAAGCTTCCGTAGGAATGTTCGGATTCTCTTTAATAATCCTTAGAGACAATTCTCTCACAGAATCAATGATCGCCTTAAATTCAGCATCTTTTTTGGGTGGAACAATATCGGCAAGTTCTTTGGTCTTTGCTTTTAGATAAGGCTCTTCCTGAATGATTTCCTCAATTTCAAATCTTTTCTTTCCCTGAAGGATTACCATGGTATTGCCATCAGGCATTTTCAGGACCTTTAAAATCCTGGCCACAGTACCTATTTTATAAATATCTTTTTCCCCCGGATTTTCGGTAGCCTCATTCTTTTGGGCAACCACACCAATGGTCTTATCGGTTTTATTGGCGTCTTTCAGTAGTTTTATCGATTGATCTCTTCCGGCAGTAATGGGTACAACAACTCCCGGGAAAAGAACAGTATTTCTTAGGGGTAATATTGGTAATTCATCAGGAATTTCCTCATTTTTCATCGCTTCCTCATCTTCAGCGGTCATTAAAGGAATCAATTCTGATTCCTCATCAAGAAAATGTTGAAATGACAAATTGTCAATATTAAATAATTTCATTTTACTCATATCTTTTATACGTCATTTTGGCATTTAGAATACCAGTTTCTATTATGTGTTAAATTAATCTGCAAATGTAAGCGCTTTGTTTATAATAATTTAACTTTATTTCTATAATTATTCATACTTTAGTATTCAATAGTTGTGCCATAATTGAATTTAAAGATTTGGGAATTGGCTAAACTAAACTATTGAAATATTGGATTTTAGAATGCTAACACAGGAGTATTACGCTTAAGTATTAACACATTAAGTTATTAGCGTATTAATTTTTTTGGGTTAAAGTGTAACAACTTTATAAAGGGAATGTCTTTTTAATAGATTTGAGTACTTGCAAAGAAATAATCAACATATAAACCGGCTGGTAGAGCGCTGTAGGAAAGGAGATCAGAATGCGCAATTTGAACTGTATAAGTTCTATTACAGGTCTATGTACAATACCGCTTACAGAATTCTAAACGATAGTTTTGAAGCAGAAGATGTAATGCAGGAATCTTTTTTAACAGCTTTTACCAAACTGGATTCTTTTAGAGAAGATGCTGCTTTTGGAGGTTGGTTAAAAAGAATTGTAATCAACAGGAGTTTATCTCAGCTGAAGAAGCTGAAAGACAAGCAGGAAATTTCTTTAGAAGATGTAAGTTATAAGGTTGCTGAAGAAGAACAGGAAGGTGATTACGGAAGTTTAAGTACTGAAATGAGAACGGAAGAGTTGCTACAGGCTATTCAGGGATTAAAAGAGAATTATCGTGTTGTACTCAATCTGAGATTATTAGAAGGTTACGATAATGAGGAGATCGCACAAATACTGAATATCAGTAATGAAAATTGCAGGACAACCATTTCGAGAGCAAAGAATAAGTTAAGGAGTATTTTATCACAAAAGGCTTTAATAAAAGTATAAGTTATGAAAAATGATCTTGAAAAATTATACGGAGATAAGCACAGAGATTTTAATCTGAGAGAACCTGATGCAGGGCATTTTGAACGATTTCAGGCTAGATTAAAGAAGCAGGAGAATAAGAAATCAAAGGTGATTTACTGGCCCTGGTTATCTGTAGCTGCAGCGATCCTGATAATTTTTGGAATTTGGTATGGTAAAGATCTTAACCCGAATAAAGGTCTTGAACTGGCAGATGTTTCTCCTAAAATGGAGGAAACCCAGAGCTTTTTTATGCAAACCATTCAAAAAGAGATCAAGACCATTGAAAAGAATAAGAATCCCGAAAATCAAAAGATCATTGATGATGCTTTTGCCCAGCTTAAGATCCTTGAAAATGATTATAAAAAGCTCACCTTAGAA
>JANTGS010000175.1 GCA_024762795.1 Flavobacteriaceae bacterium
ACAACTACATTACCCGAAGGGCGATGACTTATTTCCTGAGGAACATAGCCTACTTCAACCGCATTATTATATTTATCATAAAACCAGGCACCCGCATATACGGGCAGATCTGATCTGACATTTGGACCTATGGTATAATCTATCTGAACATTGAGTGTATTGTCAAGATATCTTAAAAATGAACAATTATTTATTTTTGAGTAACGACTGTCGTTAACTATATCATAGCGGTCTGCTGTATGTTGTAAAATTACTGGAGTGTTGTTGGGAGAAGGGATAGAAATAGGGGTAGCGGAAACTTTACCGGAGATGATTGGGTAGACACCCTTATTTGGTCCAATCCCTGGATCTAAAGCTATTTGGTTCATTTCAGTTACCTTGGCTGCTTTTACTTGTTTATTGATTTGGCTGTAGAGAGGCAGATTAAAAACTACTATCAATAAGAAGATTATTTTTTTCATGATCATGGGGTTTTAAAATTTCAATACAAATATCAATGGAGAGAAAGAAAGGTATACGTTGTTATTTTGCATTGATCCGTAGTGGTTTCTCAACATTAAAAAATATACGTAGTATTTTTGCATTTCTATTAAAAAATGATAGATTATACACACTATGTCAGTTAGTTACGTATTGCGTTAGGATAATGCGTTTTCAAGAATAGAAAAAAGCTTAATCAGATTGCAATAATCAATGAATGGAGAGTAAATTGAACCTGTCTACCGTCTTACCTTGCTGTGAAGCAAGTGAGGTAGATGTCAAAAGGAGTCAAATGGGAGAAGGTATTGATGTATTGATTTGAAAATTATTTAAACCCTTTTACCCTTTGGGTATCTCCCCTTAAAAAGGTGAGAAGTTTTTAAATTTTAGGTTTAAATTTAATTGTTAATAGATTCAGTTTCTTTGTCGAAAGTTGCTTGGTGTATAGCCAAACTTTTCTTTAAAGGATCTTGAGAACCAGTCTGGATTAGAAAAACCACAGATGTAAGCGATCTCGGAAATATTTTGATCACTTTTTTGTAACAGATCTTTAGCTGCCAAAAGACGTATATCCCGGATAAAAACCGCTGTTGACATATTAGTAACAGCTTTTAATTTCCTATAAAGTTGTGATTCACTTAAATGAACTGCAAAAGCTAATTCGGAAGATCTGAAGTTCTCATCTGCCATATTCTGGTGAATTGCAGCAATGCATTTATTAATAAACTTTGTTTCCAGAGAAGAATTCTGATCAATCTGAAAGCATGTTTTTTGAAATTTATGTTGCATCTTCTCCCGTAATTTAATCAGTTGTTCTATTCTTATTTGTAGTTCATTTTGATTAAAAGGCTTTGTAAGATAAGCATCGGCACCATGAGCCAAACCTTTGATCTTATCTTGTTCAAAGACTCTTGCTGTTAACATAATTACCGGGATATGCGAGGTCTTTTCATCATTTTTAAGAATTTCACAAACTTCAAAACCATCTTTTTTGGGCATCATCAGATCGGTTATAATCAAATCGGGAATCTTTTCAAATGCTTTTAAGATACCTTCTTCACCATCCTGTGCAAAGCTAATCTCATATTGATTGATCAATCCGGAAGCTATAAAATGTGCAACATCTTTATTGTCTTCAATAATAAGGATTTGTGGGTGGTCATCATGATGTTGATCTGATATTTCATCAATATCTTGATCTTCGTTTTCAGAAAATAAAGGAGTAAAGTTAAAATCTATCTTTTCGAGTTTTTCAGCTTTATTTGTAATGGGGATTTCTATTCTGAATTCCGTTCCTTTCCCGATCTCACTCTTTACAGAGATCTCTCCATTCATCAACAAAACCAGTTCTTTGGTTAAAGAAAGGCCAATTCCCGTACCTCCCATGGCTGAATTATCAACCTGATAAAACCTGTCGAAAATATGCTTCTGATCTTCTGCCTTAATACCGATACCATTGTCTTTAACCTTTATAACAAGATAAGGAACAGATCCATTTATCATTTTTTTTACGTGAAGGATAATCTTTCCCTTTTCGGGTGTAAATTTTATAGCATTAGACAAGAGATTTGAAATAATAGCAGAGATCTTTTCCGGATCAAAATCCATATAGATCGTATCATTTTCATTGTAGAGTGTAAGGCTAATATTTTTATGAGATGCCAAAGATTTGAAGCTGTCCGGAATAATTTTAATAAAGGGTATAATATCCGTATAAACAGGTTTTAGGTTCATTTTACCACTTTCAACTTTTGAAAGATCAAGTATTTGATTGATGAGGTACAATAGTTTTTTACTGTTACGGGTAAGTATTTCAAATTTTGATTTTAAACTTCTTTGTTTTTCAGAGTCTATTCTTTGTTTAATATTTTCGGTCATCCCCATGATTACCGTAAGAGGGGTACGTAATTCATGTGTAATATTTCCATAGAGTCTGGTTTTCATCTCATCGAGTTCATGCAATCTCATATTTTCCTGATGCTCAAGTTTTTTGTTTAATGTAAAACGATAGATAAAATATAATAAACTCAGGAAAAGGATGATATATATAAAATAAGCCAGACGTGATTGCCACCATAGCGGGATTACATTTATCGAAAGGGTTAAAGGTTTGGTTTCGTTCCAGAGAATTCCTTTTGTTTCTCCCTGTATCTCCAGTGTATAATCGCCGGGAGTCAAATTGATAAACTGTATCTGTCGTTTATTATCAATGTGATTCCATTGGTTACCATCGGGTTTTAACCGATAGGCAAATTCTGTATTCTTAAAATAATTGAGATTTATATCGGAAAAATTTACATAAAAAGGAAACTGTTTAGATCTTATCTTAAGGGGTTGATCATTCTTTAGTTGTATGGTTTCGATTAAGTTTTTATCAGTACGGGTAATCTGAATGTTATCAATATATAATTTACTCTCCCTGGGTTTATAAATAACCTCTTTCGGATTAAAATAGGTAATCCCGTTAATACCTCCAAAATACATCATTCCTGAGGGATTCTTATAACTTGCATTCAGATCAAATTCTTCACTGCTTATACCATCCCCCTGATTATAATGGGTAAATATCCCGGTAACCCTGTCATAATGAGACAGGCCTTTATTTGTGGAAAACCAAATGTTATTCTGATGATCTTTTAACAATCCATAAATAACATTATTATCAGATTTATTCTTTTCTTTGATCAGCTTTAGGTAAGGCTCTTTTAAATTATAAAAGTATAAACCTTTGGTTGTTCCAATCCATATACCGGAATCTTTATCCTTTAAAATATTATAGATTACCTCATCTTTCAGAACGACAGAATCTTTGATCTTGAGTCTGTTAAAAACTGGTTTTGAGAAATCATGATTCTTGAATGACAGGATATTAAGACCTTTGT
>JANTGS010000176.1 GCA_024762795.1 Flavobacteriaceae bacterium
CTGGGTATCTTTAGTTTGCAGGGGCTCACACTTCTGGCTTTGTATATGGTTGGGTTTGTTGCTGCACTTACTTCCGGATATCTTTTACACAAGATCTTAAAGATAAAAGAACGCAGTTTCTTTGTGATAGAAATGCCTAATTATAAAATCCCATCTTTAAAAAACACATTAATTACGGTAGTGGAGAAGACCAAAGCCTTTGTTTTTGGTGCCGGTAAGATTATTCTGGCCATATCTATCATTCTTTGGTTTTTGGCTTCTAACGGCCCCTCTGATTTTAAGAATGCCGATAATTTTGTAAAAAACAATTCCGAAAATAAAGATCTTAGTCAAATTGAAATTCAGCAAAAAGTGGCAGCCTATAAGCTGGAAAATTCCTACATTGGAATTATGGGAAAAGCCATTGAACCTGTGATCAAACCTTTGGGGTATGACTGGAAAATTGGTATTGCACTGGTTTCATCGTTTGCGGCAAGAGAGGTTTTTGTGGGAACGCTTGCCACCATATACAGCGTGGGCAATGATGATGATAATTCGACTATTAAAGAGAGGATGGCCAGTGAGATTAATCCGGAAACGGGTAAAAAACAATTTACTTTTCCGGTGGGTATGTCATTACTGGTCTTTTATGCTTTTGCCATGCAATGTATGAGTACACTGGCCATTGTTAAAAAAGAAACCAATAGCTGGAAATGGCCCTTGTTACAATTATTCGGAATGGGATTACTGGCTTATACAGCCTCTTTTATTACCTTTTCTATTTTAAGTTAAAATAAATGCAGGAAATTCTGGTATATATTGCTTTAGTCTCAGCAGTTCTTTTTTTGATAAAGAAATTTTTCTTTAAATCGAAAAAAAAGAATGGAAGTTGTGGTACCGACTGTAATTGTTAAAAGGTTTGACCTGTTCAACCGGGATAAAGGAACAGGCCGGTATTATTAGGGTGTCGATCTTAAAAGCACGATCTTTTCATTTTGTTTTTCAATAGCCTGCTGATAAAGTTTTTTGAGTTCCTGATAAAAATTGGCACCAATGATGGGTGAATTAACAACAGTTTACGCTACTACCTGTATCAAATTTCCATTATTTTTAACATTCATGGCAAATGCTCCCAGATTACTTGGCATGGTGAGAAGAATATCCTCAGGTTTTGATTCGATTATATAACCCTCCGGGATTACAATATATATTAAAACATTTTTCTTCCATTTTGAGCCATAGTCAATTGGGAAAGTTCTTTCTTCCAGTTTAAAAGGGTTTTCTTTTAAGGATAAGAACAAGAGTGGTGATCAATAGATCTTATTGTCTATTACATCGCTCTGATGATCGAGATTAAACTGAGAAACCTCAATCAGTGGTTTTGTAAGATCTTTTTTGTTATTGATCCTGATCTTTTCAACTTCGAGATCATTGTTCTCGGTCTCTATCTTACTAATCAGATCTTCTTCTGAAACGTGATTGAAATTTTTTCTGTAAGTCAGTGCATTGAGATTTTGATAATTTTTATTCAAAAATCCGTTGATATTTCCTTTCGTATCCAGCTTTACCTTCATTTTAATATTTTCCGAATTATACTTATCAGGATACAGATTAACAGCTACTGAGGATCCGTTTTCTCTTACAAGCCTTCCTTCCCAGTTGAGATCTTTAAACGGCAGTACATTAGGTAAACTGTATTTTTCGGTAGCATCCAGTAGCTCTACTCCTAAAGAGGATTCAATACCGGCAATCACACTGTTAAAACCTTTTGTTGTTGGAAAGAGAGATATTCCGTTTGACCGGGTGCTTATCAAAACAGGATTTGCCTTTATTCCTGCTTCCCTGATCATAGCAATCAAAACCAGATTGATCTCTGCCGAGTTACCAATACCTGTTTTATAGGCCTTCTTTATACCTTCGGAACGAACATATTTAGAACTTTCTTCATTCCAGGTCATTTTGTTTTTGACAAAACTAAAAATAGCAGCCGTTTTTTCTGCCGGGGTTTTTGCTTCAGCGGTTATTTGTGCCAGGTCATCTTTAAAATATGATTTTCTGTCCAGTTGTGCCCCAAAATCCTGGTTTTGATAAATGGTTTTAGTAACATCATTCCAGTTTGTGTTAAAAAATTTCGGTGAACCATAAGTGGGTGTGTATGCTGCTATTTCAAAATCAACCCGCGCCTGGTAATTACTCAGATTAATAAAATAAGGTTCATTTACCAGTGCAGGAACATTCTCTAATTTGATCTGGTAAATTTTTTCTTTGATCTTTACATTGGAAACATCTGTTTTTGTGGAAACCACATCAAAACCTGAGCCTTCTCTGCTGCTTATTTGTGTATAGTTCTTATTTACAAAAGATTCTTTAACTTTTATGGGATAATACCTGCTTGGGATATATTTAAAAGTGAAAAATTCAGGAATCTGTATTTTGGCATCCATATATTTTAAAGGGATCTCGTACTGACAAATCACGTTATTTATATTGCTGTAATCCGGTGATGTGATGGTGTATTTCCATTCAACAATACTTCCTTCCTTAAGATCGGGTATAGTAAAATTCTTACTGCTCCAATGATCTCAGATCTATTATTGTATTCTCTTTCCGGATAACGGCATTGGCATGTTCCTTTAAACTGTCGGGTATTGATAAGAAACTGAGCTTAAGATCTTGTGAAAAAAGGGAATTAAATGATATGAATAAAAGTAATAAAGTTAGGCTTGTCTATTTCATAGAGTGCTTATAGGGTCATTGTTTATTTTTTGTATCTATAATGATCGTTACAGGTCCGTCGTTGAGCAATTCAACTTTCATATCGGCACCAAAGATTCCTGTCCCTACTTTTTTATTCAGCAGGATCTCAAATTGTTTGATAAATTCTTTATAGGCGGGGATGGCTTTTTCCGGACGGGCAGCTTTGATATATGAAGGCCGGTTTCCCTTTTTAGTACTGGCCAGCAATGTAAACTGACTTACCACTATTGCTTCGCCGTCAATATCGGTCAATGAAAGGTTCATCACACCATTTTCATCATCAAAAATTCTAAGATTTGCTATTTTTTTGGTAAGCCAGATGATGTCGTCATTGGTATCTTCATCTGTTATCCCGAGTAAGATCAAAAGGCCCTGATCTATTTTGCTAATCTGCTCCCCTTCAACAGTAACAGAGGCTTTGGAAACTCTTTGTATTACAACGTTCACTAAAGAATAAATTTTAATTTATCGATGTTTACAGGGGGGTACTACCTTTCAAAGAAACTAAATAAATTCTAAGATAAACAAATAATTATTTAAAATTTAA
>JANTGS010000177.1 GCA_024762795.1 Flavobacteriaceae bacterium
CAAGTTATTACAAATGAAAAGACTAAATGGTTTAAGCTTTCCAAAGAACCATTAAAATCAATAGAATAAATAAAGCAACAACGATATAATTTTTCTTGGTTTGTGACATTATTTTATAATTAGTTTTTTTACTGCAATACCTTTATCAGAATAAACTCTTACAAAATAAATGCCTTTGGATAAATTTTCGGTTGGGATGGAATGAAAATCAGTATTGATCTCATTAATCTTTTTACCCAATACTAAGTTTATGAATTGCTTAAAAAAACTCAAAGTTTTAAACTTTAAGGCTTTCAAAAAAAACTTCAAGGGTACGCAACGATAAAATTGAATACCGGTCAACTTATTATTAATACATTTGTAATGTTTTTTTAAATAAACAATATCTTATGAGGAATAAATTTACTTTCAGTTTTATTATCTTGATTTTAGTAAGCTTTTCAATGATGGCACAGCAAAGTGCTTTTTCTTCTTCACTTTATCGTATGCAAAAAAGTCCATATCGCAATGCAGATGGTACGCCCGGAGCTAATTACTGGCAAAATACAGCAGATTATAAGGTGGCTGTTACATTAGATACTAATACCAATCTTATCAATGGAAATGTAATCATTGATTACACAAATGAAAGTCCGAATGATTTGTCTTTTGTCTGGTTACAACTAGATCAAAATATTACCAAAGCAACATCACGTGCAGCAAGTGATACTTTTAGCATAGAACAAAAAGAAGAAACCAAAGGTTACCGGTTAAAAAGTGTAAAATTGCAGGTAAATGGTAAATGGGTTAATGCTGATTATTTGGTAAATGATACCCGGATGCAAATTCAATTACCCAACAAATTACTTGCAAAGAATGGTAATTTAAAAATTCAAATTACTTATAGTTATTTATTAGGGGCTCATGATCCACGTGCCGGTATTTTAAAGACTAAGAACGGCAAAATATATGATGTTTCTTATTTTTACCCTCGTATGTGCGTTTATGACGATGTTAGGGGTTGGAATACACTACCTTATTTAGGCTCAGGTGAATTTTATTTAGATTACGGTACGGTTGATTATACGGTAACGGTACCTAAAGGAATGCTGGTTATGGGTTCGGGCGAACTGCAAAATCCTAAAGAAACTTTAACCCAAAACCAACAGGATAGATTAAAAAAGGCCAAAAATTCAGATAAAACCATTTTTATCAGAACGATTAAAGAGGTTGAGAATGAATCAAAGAGTGTTTCCAGTAAACAAGTCACCTGGCATTATAAAATAAATAATACCCGGGATGTAGCCTGGGCAACTTCAAAGGCTTTTGTTTGGGATGCCGCCAGAATAAATTTGCCCAATGGTAAAAAATCATTGGCCATGAGCGTTTATCCGGTGGAAAGTACGGGAAAAGAAAAATGGAGTCGTGCAACAGAATATTTAAAACAATCCGTCGAACATTTATCTGATCAATGGTTTGTTTATCCCTATCCTAAGGCTGTAAATGTTGGAGGTCCGGTTGGTGGAATGGAATTTCCGGGAATCACATTTGATTGGTGGCAATCTGAAACTAAACATCTTTATGCGCTGATTTCTCACGAAATTGGTCATAATTGGTTCCCAATGATCGTGGGTAGTGATGAACGCCGTAATGCCTGGATGGACGAAGGTTTTAATACCTTTGTTGATATTTATGCACAAAAGGCTTTTAATAACGGAGAATATGCCCCTAAGCGCGATGGAGAATATGCCCCCAAGGGAGGAAATCCGGCAGAAGAAATTATTCCTTTTATAACTAAACCCGGTATTCCCGTTATTATGACTGCCGCCGATAATTTTAAACAGGAAGATACGCATCCGGTATCCTATTTTAAAACTGCTTTTGGATTGGTTCTCCTACGTGAAGTTATTTTAGATCCTCAGAGATTTGATTTTGCATTTAAAAATTATACACAAAACTGGGCGTTTAAGCACCCAACACCAAATGATTTCTTTAATGCTATAGAAAATGGAGCAGGTGAAGATCTTACCTGGTTTTGGAAAGGCTGGTTTTTTAACAATCACCTATTGGATCAGGCAGTTAGATCAGTAAAGTACATTGATGGCGATCCTGCTAAAGGGGCGTTAATTACTCTTGAAAATAAAGATAAAATGGTCATGCCGGTATTCATTTCTGTTACAGATGTATCAAATAAAGAATATCAAATAAAAAGGCCTGTAGAAATCTGGCGTAAAGGTAATATCTGGACTTTAAAATTAGATACTAAAACCGAAATTAAGAAGGTTGTTTTAGATGAACAGCACCGTTTACCGGATATCAATCGTGATAATAATATCTGGGATAATAAATAGTGATCTGATGATTAGGAGTGCTTGGACTACTTTAATCAAAGAAAATTCCCTGCCTGGCCGCAGGCAAGCTCGACGCTCTTCCTTCGGGGGTTCCAATAAGATAGTTGGTTTTAAGAAATTTTTATTATTTAATCATCTTTTCTAATCCCTTCAAATTCTTCCTGTTGTTTCTCAACTTCTTTAAGCTTTATATCGTTCAGCTGTTTTTTAAGTTCCAGTATCTCTCTTTTTAGGTCCTGATCAGAACTTTTATCCTGATCTTTATTCATTTCAGTTTTAGTTTCTTCACCCGTTCCGATCTCCTTAAACAGGAGGGGTAAAGCAGAAGGAATACTTGTAAAAGTTATTTCCCCGGATGAAGGTTTATTGATCCCTTCTTCAAGAACATGTGCTTTAATGGTAATTTTTCCGGGTTTTGTAGTTGACCGTACAAGAATGGGAGCAGTGCCCCATTCAACTTTTTTAGGATTGGCCATTATTTTTGTACCCCCTACGATCATTCCTTCTCCACGGATCTCAAATTTTATATATTCATTGTTCAGGCGTTTTACATTTCCATTCTTATCAATTACAGAGGCAATAACGGTAATGATATCCGATCCGTTAGCAACTAATGGAATATTCAAATTGGCCAGTTCTAATTTAATACGGGTGGCCCGGGTAGCCGGCATTCTTTTATAACGGGTAACCACCTTACCATTGATAATTCCTTCTGCTATCAAGCTTGCCTGATCTGCTTTGCCTTCGCGGTGCAAATTTTTCACATCGGCAAAATTAAAAACATCTTTAAATACAATTATCGGCGAAGGCATTTTATTCAATTGCCGGTTTTGCTTAATGCTAAGGGTATCTTTTTTATACAGTATCAAACGTACTTCATCACAATTGGTAAAAACACTAACATCTTTCGAAGAAAAAGGG
>JANTGS010000178.1 GCA_024762795.1 Flavobacteriaceae bacterium
TTATAGAATAATTTTTACTTTTATCATTATGTAAAGAATTCTTACAAGAATTAATACAAAATATAATAATAATACCGAAGAATAATTTTTTATAATCCATCTGCTTTTCTAGTTATTTCTTTATCTTTATCTGATTGCTCCTTATATTTATTTGTATTATACATCTCAGTTAGTTCTTTAATAAATGTTTCATAATTAACATTTTTTCCATTTACAAACAGTTTATGGTCTCCCTCTCCTGCCATTGCACTTACAGCATCAGCAAGGAATAAAACACCTTGAGATACTCCTGTTTTTTCAGATTCTTCAGCATAACCACCATTGTTAAATTTTTCAACAGCTTTACCATACTCTTCAGTAATCCTTTTGACATGAACCAAACTTTCATGACCAATAGTTACCGTAGCTTTATCTTCTGATTCTCCTGGACCAATCTGAACAACAAAACCCATTGTTTGAGTAGCATTTGTAGATGTTAAATTACCTCTCCTTAACCATTTTCCCGTATTTCTAGATTTTACATAGGCATGTGTCATCCCTCCTTTATCTGTGCCGTATTGGTTTTCCTTACTTTCATACCATACAGTATGTTTTGAATACTTTCCGTCCTTTTCTACATGATAACCTAGTATATCTTGCCCTGCACTACCATAAAGTAAAAGAAATCGTCTGCCTTCCTGTGTGGTTAAAAATCGTCTAAACGCCTCTTTATGTTCTTTACTTAAACCACTTATATCAATCCACTTTCCTTCTTTATCTACAAAATAAACAGGATTATTTGCAGTATAATTATATGGTGAAAGATTATAATATTTTTCAGCCATTGGATCTATCTGCCACCAACGTGGTGAAGCAGGGTCATAGAATCGTGCACCAAAATCATACATGTTTAAATCTAGCTCATCCTGTAATTCTTTCGCTCCGAACTTGTAATCATAAGAACGATCCGCCACCTGCACAATCGCTATCTGATCATCGTTATCTATATCTTGTTTGTACTCTTTTTTGTCAGGGTTGTAGTAAGTATGTTCGAGGCCGAAAGGGTAATAGTCTAAGATGATTTTTTTACTGTTTTAGTAAAAAACAAAACCTTTTACTACTACAAGCTGCACTATTTTCAAAGAACAATTACTTTTTCTTTTAATTTTTTATCTCAAACTATTATCCCTAAAAGCAGGTTTTAAAAAGTGCTAATTTGGCACACTACCACCTACAGTCTTAAAAAATTTAAATATTTTATCATTTTCTGACCATTCGATTCTTACATCCTCAAATAATTCAAAAAAACTATTTTTTAAATTTATACTTTCGTCAGATAAAAATAATTCAAAGTCATTAATTACAAAAACAACTTTTTTATAATCTATCCATGAAAGATCCGTAAAACAATCATATAATGCATCTAGGTTTAATCCATAATAGTCTGGGAATAAAAATGCCTTTCCAATTTCTTTTAAAGCATCATTCTTATTTCTACAATTCTTTCCACTTATAGAACCTAAATAAGTATTTTTATCTATTGTAATATTCATGTTATTCGATGATTTCTGTAAATGTTTTATAATGATCATTTGTATAATATGCTTTTCCATCTTTTATATCTTGTTCAACACCTTGTGCAAATCGAAACATGTCCAAAATATAAAAGATAAATCCCACAATTATTACAATAAAGAATATTTTTAAAATCTTTTTTTGCATTTGCATCTCATTATTCTTAACTCTTTGTTGTGCTATTTACTAATTTGATTCACTGCCGATCTTATCCTTAATTTCAATGATGTCAAACAAAGTACCATGCTTTGACTTTCCAAATTTGTTTTGGATTTCCATTTTAACCTTTATTGGAGTTTTTTGATTTTCAAGTTTTGTTTCCAATTTAAAACCACCGTTTTTTTGTTTCAAGGTATCTGGATTAATTAAATTACCCTGTAGGTCAATGCTATCGTATTTAATAAAAAAACTGTTGTTAGAATTATAACCTACGACAAGTAACTCAACACCAAATTCTGAGTTTTTTTTATATGTATTATTCGGGTAATAAATATCTCTGAAAGAAATACTATCAAAGACATATTTTCCATTAACCTCTGATAGTAACTTCTTTAATGAATCGTTTTCTATTTTGAGTTTCTCATTTTTTTTAACAAGACTATTCGTGTTACATGATGAAATAACTATTAATATGATGATTACTATAATTTTTTTCATTTTCCTCCTGTGTTTATATCAATATCTTTATGATTAACCTGTAATGCTTTTTTATCCTGTATTTTAATTAGCCTTTGTCCTTCTTTAACAAATGATTCGACTTGAGACTTAGGCATAGTTGCGGTAGAATCTTTTTGATCACTTAAAGTAAATCCCCCTTCAATATCAGGATTAAAATCTTTTATTCCATTAGGATATCTAGCTGTAACTGTCGTATCCTTATCCTGTTGATTTTCACTATTCATAGTAGAGTTTGATTTTGAATCAGTACTTGTATTAGTTTTAGTATTTGTGTCAGTATCAGTTTCTGAGTTTATTATTGCATTAGCTTTTTTAGCTCCGTCAACAATAACTTTGGCAGCTTCAGCAGGATTTTTAGGGAATGTGTGGCCTTTGGTAATTCTAGTACCAGACATCAATACATCCCAAGGCACTTCAACATTATCTTCAGGATGATCAGCAATCATTCGGCCAGAATCACCTTTAAAAGGAGTGCCAGGAATTGTAACGCCAGAACCTTTGGCGTGCTCTTTACTACCTGAACTTCCACTATCATAGCCAATCTTACTTTTTACCCAATTAAATGCTTTCACAAGTCTTTTTCCGGATGTTTTAGCTAATTGATGTAAGCCAACAGGTAAAATTGGGCCATCAATAGGCATCATTCCATCAGGATCTATATAATATATTGGATTTCCAAAAGCGTAATTGTAAGGTGAAAACCTTCGCATTTGTTCTGAAAGTGGATCTATGGTTAACCAACGAGCAATAGCAGGATCATAATGTCTTAAATCAAAATCATATACCTTTAAACCAAGTTCATCTTGTAATTCTTTTGCTCCGAACTTGTAATCATAAGAACGATCTGCTACCTGTACAATTGCGATCTGGTCATCATTATCAATGGCTTGTTTGTACTCTTTTTTATCAGGGTTGTAGTAAGTATGTTCAAGACCAAAGGGGTAATAAT
>JANTGS010000179.1 GCA_024762795.1 Flavobacteriaceae bacterium
AAAAACACTTTTCCCTTTGAGAAACAGGACGAATTGTTCTGGAGTGATAATGTTTATCCCGAAGGCTTGTACGCCTCAGCGAAATTTAGTTTTGATTCCCTGTTTTTAGGATCAGTTAAATTAAGCACTGGTCATTTTGTGGTAAGAAGCTCCGGAAACTCTTTTAATAAGGATGAATATCTGCAGGTTTTACAGGTGCTTTCCACACACTGGAACAATAGATTAAAAATTTATCCTTCCTTTTATTATTTTAACGATATACCTGATATCCCGGACGGAAATGAAAATTTTAATCTGAATTATGCCATCATGCAACTGGGAACCAAAGTGGTTGTATTGCAAAAACCTTATATTACACTTGGTTTGGACTATTATCATAATTTTGAGAATTATCAGGAATATAAAGAGATTCCCGAAAATTTCCGGAATCAGAAAACCGGAATTGTAAGCAGTATCGGCTGGGGAAAATTTAGTCAGAAAGTCGATTGGATGATCAAATTGTTCTATACTCATCTTGAAAAATATGCTGCTGTTGATTTTTTAACTCAAAATGACTGGGCCAGGTGGGATTATTCCTCACAGGGATCTCCTGATGGCCGACTAACCAATTTTAAAGGAACCGAATTGCGTGCAGGATACAAAGTTGGTCAAAAATTTACATTGATCCTGCGTTATTTTATGGTTGATCAGATTATTCCTTATGGTAGTTTTACTGAAACAGGAAACCGTTTCAGGCTCGACCTTAATATTGGTTTTTGATGAGAAAATAAGACTTTACTGACGATAATCATTTTTTTTATCGCTGTTTTTTCAGTACTTTATAGGAGTATTTAAAAAATCGATGTCATGAGGAAAAATGAACCTATTCGTAATTTGATGACGAAGGAAGTGATTACTCTAACACTTTCTGATAGTTTGTACACGGCCGAAAAAAGATTGAGGGTAAACCATATACGTCATATCCCTGTTTTAGAAGATGGGAAATTGATCGGGCTGATCAGTTTGTCAGATCTGAAGCGAATAAGTTTTATCGATGCTTACAGCAGGGAAGGTACTGAAGATACACCGGTTTACAATATGCTTTCTATCAAGGATATGATGATCAAGGATCCTATTACAGTTACTCCTGATGCCACGATCGATCAGGTAGCCAAAGAATTTGCCAGTCATGAATTTCATTCTTTGCCCGTTGTGGATGATGAAAAAAATCTGGTAGGTATAGTTACTACCACAGATCTGCTACACTTTTATATCGATCTTTGCTAAAACTGGTGTTACAGGGTTTTAAGAAAACTCTCTGTTTTCTTAACAATCGTATCTGCCAGTTTAAATTTAGACTCAACAGTCCATCCCGCTACGTGCGGACTTAAAAGTACCTGATCAGAATGGATTAAGTATTGAAAGGCTTTGGGCAGATTGTCATCTGTAAAGAAATTTTCAAAAGAGGCTTTTTCATATTCCAGTACGTCGAGACAGGCCCCCTGAATCTTCCCGTTTTTAAGCGAATCTACCAGATCATCCGTAACAACGGCAGAGCCTCTGGCTGTATTGATCAGATAAAAGGGTTTTTTAAATTTTGAGATAAAAGTTGAATTAATCATTTTTTTGGTAAGTTCGGTTTGCGGAGTGTGCAGACTCAGCACATCGGTTTTTTCAAGCAATTCTTCCAAACTCACCTGTTTTGCATATTGATCTCCTGTATTTTCTTTGATATCGTAACAGATCACTTCACAATCAAATCCGCATAATTTCTTTGCAAAGGATTTCCCCATATTTCCGTAGCCGATGATTCCAACCGTTCTTCCTTCCAGTTCGAGTCCGCGATTATCTTCCCGTAACCATTTGCCGTTTCTGATTTCTAGATCCGCCTTTTTGAGCTTGTTAAAAAGTGCCAGGATCATTCCTAAAGCATGTTCTCCTACGGCATTTCTGTTTCCTTCAGGAGCAGAGATCAGGTGAATATTCTTCTTTGCAGCATATTCCTCATCTATACTTTCCAGTCCGGCTCCCACACGGGCGATAAATTTTAAATTTGTGGCCTTGTCCATAAAACCTTTATCGATTTTAAACCGGCTTCTAATAACAATTCCTTCGTAATTCCTAATAATTTTTTCTATCTCTTCTTTGGGTGAAGTATAATCTTCATCACAGGTAATTCCCAAACTTTCCAGTCCGTTTTTTATACGTGGATGATTGGTATCCAATAATAAAACTTTCATAATGTTCTAAAATATTGAGGATTCGGTCTCCGTAGTAAATTGTTCAAGTATCTGGAATCCTTTATAAGAATTTCCTTTTTTATTTAGTTTCGGGCTCCATACACTGATACAGTATTTTCCGGGGTGAACGGCAACAATTCCTCCGCCAACACCACTCTTCCCGGGTAAACCAACTTTGAAGGAGAATTCTCCGGCTTCGTCATAGAGTCCGCAAAGCTGCATAATGGCATTGATCCTTTTGGTTCGGCTTACGGTTAGAATTCTTTCATTGTTATGGGTGAGTACTCCACCATTGGCATAGAGTAAGAATGTTTTTGATAATTCTTCACAACTCATTTCAATAGAACAGATGTGGTAATACAAATCGAGAACTTCATCGATCTCATTTTTAATATTTTTAAAAGATTTCATCAGGTTGACATGGGCTGTATTTTTAAAACCAAAGGCCTTTTCGGAAGCGACAATTTTTTTATTGTATGCAATAGTATTGTTGTTGGCAAGCTTTCTTACAAATGCAAGAAATTCCTTTTTGGGTTCTTTTAATTTACTGATGAGAATGTCACAAACTACCAGAGCTCCCGAGTTGATCATAGGATTTCTCGGAATCCCTTTTTCAAATTCAAGTTGAACCAGAGAATTGAACGGATCCCCTGAAGGTTCAACACCAACCCTGTTCCATATTTTTTTACCCACAAGATTGATGGCCAAGGTAAGGGACAGCACTTTTGCAATACTCTGAATTGAAAAACGTTCCTGATAATCACCTGCGCCATAACTCTTACAGGTTGTGGTAAAAAGATTGACACCAAATTTATCCGGGTTAATTTTCTTTAACTCCGGGATGTATTTGGCAACTTTTCCTTTATCAGGTTTATTTTTAATCTTTTGGTAAAGACTGTCGAGCAATTCCTGGTGGTTCATAAATTGATGTTTTAAATTTTGCAAATTTAATTTTTTAAA
>JANTGS010000180.1 GCA_024762795.1 Flavobacteriaceae bacterium
TTCCCTGATATAATTAAGAAAATTTTAAAAGCAAATCCCAAATCTTTAATTCCCAGAGAAGAAATTAATATATTTGTCCAGAATTAAAATTAAACGTTGAAATCGACAGATTTATCTCGTATATACTAATGTCTTTCGAACAGCACCTTTTTATTGAAAAATTAAAGGTGGCTGATGATTTCTATACATATCGTATTATAAACTTAATTACTACAAATTGAATCAGATGAATAGCCATCGTTCTTATGTATTTTTGTGTTTAATCCTATTCTTTATGTTAGAAGGTAAAGAAGGATTTTCAAGCGATTCCTTGAGGTTTTTTCCTGAAATCAGCGGGAAAGAACTATCAAATTTTAGTATTGTTAATCGGGAATATGTAGTTGCTTCCGGGAATGATGGTTTGTATTACTGGGATGGAAATGTATGGCGTACTTTTTTGCCTGAAGTCCCTTTACCAAAAGTACAAAGTAAATATATTAAGGCCTTTTCACCTACAAATATCTGGTTTTTTTATCAAAAGGAAGCGTATAATTTTTATACGGAGTGCTATCATTTTAATGGGGAAAAATGGGAATATGTTAAAATGCCCCAGATGAACGATTTAGAGCACTTCAGTTTTCTTGATGGGAACCATTTTTATGCGGCGGGACATTGGGGAAGCCTAATTTATTTTAATGGGGAAAAGGCAATCAATATCCGTAATAATTCCGGTGTCTGTTTTTCGTTTTTACAGGGCGTGAATCCTTCAATGTTTTATGCGGCCTATCGTCCGTTTGAGAGTAAAAGCTTTGTGGAAATGTACCAAGTAGTAAACGGGAATTGGGAAAAGTTATTTGAGCTTCAAAACGATATTTCCAAAGGACATTTTTTCAATCCGGATTCTGGCATTTTTTTAGATGGAAGAAATAAAAAAAGATATCTATATAAATATAACAGAAAGGGTCTAAAAAAAATCGATAGTTTGTCTTTTGAAGCAAAAATATTTTTTAGAGATTCTTTGTTCTATTTTTATAACGATAAACATATTTGGCGTAAAAGTATTAAAAAAGAGAAAAATCTTTCTCCAATTGATTTCCCCGTTTCAGTTATTCCACTCGCGGAAAATGAATATTTATTTCAGTCGGATTACGAGAAAATATTTTACTGGGGGGATAGAAATCCTGGAAACGCGGCTTATGTGAAAACGTCTTTATTTTTTAAAAGAAATATTCTAAGTGCAAATGGTGGCAGATATTTTGGCGCCGCTCTATATAAAAATACTAATAAAAATCTTGAAATTTATTTTACGGCTGTAACGGATAACAATTTGTTTATAAGCTTCTGTGATTCAACCAATGTTAAGATAAATAAAGATGTTTTGTATCAACGGAATCTGTTGGGCTTTGGCAAAGAAGAAAGACCGAAAGTAAAATGGGATGCCGGTGTCTATTTTGCGGATTTGGATAATGATGGCGATAAAGATGCGATTCTTGGGGCTTTTCGCGGTGGGTGCCAGTTATATGAAAATATGGGAAATGACCATTTTGAAAATGTAACCGCTTTATACAAATTTAATTTGTCTGGCCGTATTGCCAAAATCCAATGGATTGATTTGAATAACGACAATCTGATAGATTTTATTGCACCTGTGGGGCATAGCGGCTATAGGATTTTTCTTAATCAGGGTTTTTTTCGGTTTAAAGATATCAGTTTTAAACACCTTATTCCGGATTCATTGAAAACCTTTCAGGTGGAAATGGTTGATGTTGACAATGATGGTGATTTAGACCTTTTTTTATATAGTAGTACTAAGCCGGTTCATTATTTAGAAAATCAAAACCCACACGATGGAAAGGCACTTTCTGTTTTTGTGGATAAAAGTTACCGCTCTCCCGAACTAACAACCCGGTTTGATTTTTTCCCACAGTCCATCAGTTTTGCCGATTATGATAACGATGGTGATTTAGACCTTTTTCTGGTAAACCGGGTGACACCGCTAAAATTATTTGAAAATAATGGAAACGGGGTTTTTACGGATGTCAGTCGGCAAAAGGGAATACACTTCCATTGTTTAGGGTATGGTTCGAACTGGGGCGATTTTAATCAGGATGGTTACCAGGATATTTTTATCAGCGCTGTAGGAAAAAACTACATTTATTGGAATGAAGGCGGGCACTATTTCCGGGTTGATTCCACATCATTAGCTTCAAATTCTAAAAGCCACTCGGCGGGTTCTATCGTATACGATATGGATGGAGACGGAGATTTGGATATAGTTGTAGCCAATAACCGTTATGGATATAATGAGATTCAACGGAATATGATTAATCAAAAGAATTTCCTTAAAATTAACCTGAAGAAAGGAAATAATGTTGGAACGAAAATATGGTTATATGCACAAGGGCATAGTGGAAATAATAAATATCTTAAAGGATTTCGTGAAATTTCACTGAATACCGGCTTTTGTTCTTCTACACTTCCCGTGGCCTATTTCGGGTTACCGGCTGACAGCTGTTATGATGTTTTAGTCCGCTATCCCACAGGATTTGAGCAAAAACTGGATTCCTTAGCTGCGGGAAGAACCTATGAACTTTCAAATCCGTCACTTAAAAATAACATCCTAAACAAAATTGTTATTAACCTTCAATCACTGATATTTAACGTACGAAAACGACAGAACACATTAAATATTATCTTGTTTATTGTTTTAATCATCCTGTTAAACGGGTACGCACAGCGTAAATATTTATGGGCTATATACGCGAGGCTATTTTTTAATATGTCATTGATTAGTATTTATTTCTTTGGTCGTATTTTAAGCGTTGGAGCTTCGGAATGGATTCATAATTATATCCCTTTATATATGGTTTTGATATCCGGAATTATGTTGTATTACCTGATAAACCGTTACAACCGATTGCTGCTTAAAGATGAACACTATTTTGAATTATTCGACCTGCTGCGCCAGTTTAACCATAGCAATGACGGTTTAAAATACATCGACCATCTTCTTTTTTTATTCAATAACATCGAGTTGAATAAAAATAACGGTAAAAAACTGGTTTTAAACGAATTCCGGTTTTTTCTTGAAAACACGATGCCATTATTAATCAATTTAAATAGATTCTATGCCAGCCTTTATCAAAAAAACCTGTTACGAAAACATATTTTAACCATCCAAAAAATGGTGA
>JANTGS010000181.1 GCA_024762795.1 Flavobacteriaceae bacterium
GCTTATCAGAATGCAAATGTGGTTGTTGATGCCGAACTGTATTATAAAACCATGTATTATGGTAGTGCCGAATCGTGGAATTTAAGAGATTTCCATATGTTCCATACCTTAAAATCGCTGTTGTCTTACTTCGGTTCTGACACAAAGGCTATTGTATGGGCACATAATTCTCATATAGGAAATGCGCTGGCAACAGAAATGTATTCCCGAGGCGAAATAAATATAGGTCATCTCTGTAAAGAAGATTTTAAAGACAGATCCTATCATATTGGTTTTGGCACCTATACCGGAACGGTTGCCGCAGCACATAACTGGGGAGAAAAAATGGAAGTAATGAATGTAAATCCTTCTTTGAATGATAGTTATGAAAATTACTGTTATCAAACCAAACTGGGTACATTTACATTGCCATTGCGTGAAAAGGATTCAGGTAAAAAACTCAGAGAACTGTTAAGTACACCTAAACTGGAACGTGCCATTGGAGTTATATATAGACCGCAGACAGAGCGTATGAGTCATTATTTTCATGCGGTTTTGCCTTCTCAGTTTGATGAATATATCTGGTTTGATCATTCTAATGCGGTAACACCTATTACCTCTTCAAATGTAAGTCCCAGGCTTTTAGAAATGCACCCCTTTGGTTTAATGGATGAGTAGAAGTGCTAAGAACAAATGAGATGGTCAGGTGTTTTTTAACAATTGAAAAACTTCGCTGTCATCTACCTGATTAAAATTCTCATAGAACTGGCCTACAGCCTGAAAATGAGTTGGAGTAGAAAGACAGATTATCTCATCGATAAAAGGAGTATTTTGTAGTTTTATGATAGCATTGGGAGGGGCAACAGGTATTGCTACAACGATCTTCTTTGGATTTTCATCATGCAGCATTTTAATGGTTGATAAGATGGTGTTACCTGTTGCAATTCCGTCATCTACAATTATCAGGATCTTATCTTTAAGCTGTAAAGGTTCTTTATTACCGTGATATTCTTCATATCTTTTTTTTAAAAGATCCCTGATCCTTTGGGTTTCCTCTTCAATATAATCAGGTGAAACTTCTGCAGCGGCATCACTTAAAATACGGCTCTTTAAAGTTACGGCTCCTATGGCATATTCCTTATGATAAGGATGACCAATTTTTTTAGATAATATAACCTCAAGGGGGAGGTTTAAAGATCTGACAATTATATAAGCTATGGGTACTCCTCCTCTCGGAATTGCCAGGATCACAGCATTCGTCCCTCTGTATTTTTCTAATTCATGCGCAAGTAAATAACCCGCTTCATTTCTATCTTTAAACATCATTCTATCAGTTCTTTAAGTAAATATCAAACCAATTGGAGGTCAGCCATGCGACTTCTTCCAGTTTTCCGGGTTCAGAAAATAAATGTGTGGCACCTTCAACAATCTCTATTTGTTTGATGCATTCCAGTTTATCAAAGGCTTTTTTATTTAAATCGATGACAATTCCATCTCTGCCACCTACAATAAGTAGCGTTGGAGCTTTTATACGATCTAAAACAGGCATGGCAAGATCAGGTCTTCCTCCACGGGAAACAATGGCTTTGATCGTATTATTTAATTGTGCTGCTGCATGTAGTGCTGAAGCAGCTCCGGTACTTGCTCCAAAATAACCCACAGGTATATCCGGCAACTCTTCATGTTCTAACATCCACTCAGTAACGATCACCAAACGTTGCGACAGCAAATTAATATCAAACCTGTTTTCATAGATTATATCCTCTCTTTCAGTAAGCAGGTCGAAAAGCAATGAAGAAAATCCGTTATTTTGAAGGAATTCTGCTACATAATTATTTCTGCTGCTTAATCTGCTGCTCCCGCTTCCATGTGAGAAGATTATAAGGCCTTTTTGATTTTTAGCGGTTCTTAAACGTCCTTTCAATTGAACCCCAGATACAGGAATATCAATTTCTCTATAGTCAGATAGTATTTCCATGATTTTTTGAAATATAGGTTTGCCATCAACAATGGTTTAATTAATAGCAGACTAAAATTAATCAATGACAGATTTGCAGTCAATGACCCTGATCAACTTGATTTCTGACCTTGGTCAATTTAACCAAATCCAATAGAAGGTATAAAAATCCGACATTTATTATTTAGATCCCTGCGGACCAACCTTACCGGACAGACAGGAAAGAATTCTTTTCGATTAAAATATTATTCTTTGTACCTTTACTTAAGTCTTAAAGATAATTGAAATTCAATTGTAATATGCCAAAACCCATTCTTTCCAAATCTACTTTTTTAAGAGGTCTAAAATGTGAAAAATCATTATGGTTATATAAAAATCGCTATAAATTAAAAGATAAGATCACGCCTCAGCAGAAAGCTATATTTAGTCAGGGAACCAATGTTGGTATATTGGCTCAAGACTTATTTCCCGGTGGTGTGGATGCCAGCACTGAGAATTATTGGGAAATAGAAAAAGGAATAGCAAATACCCAAAAATTGATAGAGCAAGGGGTAACTATTATTTATGAAGCTGCCTTTCAATTTGATGGTGTTTATGCTGCTTTAGATATCTTGGTAAAAGATGATGAAGGATGGAAAGCCTATGAAGTAAAAAGCTCTACCAGCGTTTCGGAAACCTATATCGATGATGCTGCAATTCAATACTATATTCTAACCAATTCCGGAATTGATTTAAAAGATATTTCGATCGTTTATATCAACAACCAATACGTAAAAAATGGAGATCTTAATATCAACGAATTATTTTCCACAGAATCTGTTTTAGCCGAAATTAAAAATCCCCTTGCTAAAATACCTAGCCAGATACTTCAATTTAAAGAAGTTCTTACTAAAAGAACCGAACCAAAAATTGATATTGGAGAACATTGTTTAAATCCTTACGAATGTGATTTTATGGGAACTTGCTGGAAACACATTCCGGAATATTCTGTTTTTAATATTTCCAGGTTAAAAAAAAGCAAAATGTTTGATCTATATAAAAATGGCATCATTACTTTAGATCAAATAAATTTAGAAACTCAGGACTTTAACGCAAATCAAACCTTACAAATAACCAGTGAGGTATCAGGTGAAACTTATATAAACAAAGAAAAAATCAACACTTTTTTAAAAACCCTGCACTACCCTATTTATTATCTAGATTTTGAAACCATGAGCGCAGCAGTTCCGGTC
>JANTGS010000182.1 GCA_024762795.1 Flavobacteriaceae bacterium
CCCAATTGCTGACTCGGATAGATCTTTAGCTTCATTTTGCCTCCGGAATTCTCTTCCAGCAACTTTCCCATATATTCCATTGCCTTGTGAACAGGATGATCAACATTAAGTCCGTGAGCCAGTTTAATAGTTCTTACTTTCTTTTCCTGAGTACAGGAAGATATAAAGAGAAATAGCAATAGGTATATAAAATATCTCGTTCTCATCTAATTATCTTACAGATTAAGCATTTTTTTTGCATTAGAATAACTGATCTCCTCTACCATTTTTGAAAGTAAATCCATATCATTGGGCAATTCTCCGTTTTCTACATCCCGGCCAATAACATCACAAAGGATTCTCCTGAAATATTCATGTCTTGAGAACGATAAAAAGCTTCTGGAATCAGTCAGCATTCCAATAAATCTTCTTAACAGTCCAAAATTAGAAACGGTTTTAAGCTGATTGATGATTCCCTCTTTTTGATCTAAAAACCACCAGGCAGCACCATACTGAAGCTTTCCGGGTTCTCCGTTCTCAGCAAAGTTACCGATCATCGTGGCAAAAACGGCATTATCCTTCGGGTTTAAATTATAAAGTATGGTTTTAGCTAGTTTATTTTCTCTTTTCAGCCGATCAAAAAACAACGATAATTTTCCTGCCTGATCTTTATCATCGATAGAATCACTTCCGGTATCAGCTCCCAGCTTTTTTAATAATACTGAATTGTTATTCCTGAGGGCTCCGATATGGAATTGCTGGGTCCATCCTCTGTGATGGTTCAATGTGGATAAAAAATAAACCACAGCCGATGTATATTTTTCTTCCTCAAGCGGATTTAGTTGTTCCTTAGAGATCAGTTTTTTTATAATCTTATCTATTTCCTGTTCTGTATAAAGTTCAACAGGCATCTGAGTGAGTGCCATGTCAAAGATCCTGCCTCCTGAATTGTGAAAGAATGTATGTCTTTTCTCAATAGCATCACAAAGATCTTGAAAAGAATTTATTTCTATCCCTGTTAATTGCCCAATTTTTTTATAATATTCCAATAGAAAATCGGGCTTATCAATCTTTAAAAAATTATCGGGACGAAAGGCCGGCAAAACCTTGGTTTTAAAAGTTTTTTCTTTAGCCAGTTTTAGATGATATTCAAGATCATCGGCCGGATCATCTGTTGTGCAAAGCGTCTCAACATTCCAGTTTGTTAAAAGCCCCTGAACCCTGAAAGCGGGATCTGAACTTAGTTTTTCCGAACAAAAATCATAAATATACTGTGCATTATTCTCATTGAGCAACTGATCAACTCCAAAAGGATATTTCAGCTCCATATGGGTCCAGTGATACAAAGGATTTCTTAAGGTGTAAGGAACCGTTTCTGCCCATTTTTTAAACTTTATTTCGGGTGAAATATCGCCGGTAATATACTTTTCCGGAATACCATTCAATCTCATGGCCCGCCATTTATAATGATCACCATCCAGCCAGATCTCGGTAAGATTGTTAAATCTTCTGTTCTCATAGATCTCCTTGGGAGACAAATGATTGTGATAATCTATTATAGGCAGATTCTTTGCTACCTCATGATAAAGCTGCTCTGATATTCTATTACTCAATAAAAAATTATCCTGTATAAAATTTTTAGAATTCATTTTTTTTAAACTATATTCATTGATCTTTCAATTCCGTATTCCAGTCCGCTCAATTCTGCCAGGCCTTTTAATCTTCCAATATTAGAATAACCCGGATAAAATTTCTTATCGAGATCATCCATCATCTGATAACCATGATCAGGTCTTACCGGGATCTCAAAATCATTTCTTCCCATTTTTTTTCTTCGCTCTTGTTCTTCTACAACCAGTTTAATAATTTTATACATATCCACATTTCCACCCAAATGTGAGGCCTCATAAAAATTACCGATTTCATCTCTTTGCGTACTTCTTAAATGCAAAAAATGGACTTTACCGGCAAATGCCCTAAAGATTGCGGGCAGGTCATTCTGCTCCCCTGCTCCTAGAGATCCCGTACAAAAGGTAAGTCCGTTGTTCGGACTCTCAACAGCATTGAGCAATTCTGTAATATCTTCTTTTGTACTGACAATTCTAGGAAGTCCCATCAAAGAAAAAGGCGGATCATCAGGATGAATACACATTTTTACACCGGTCTCTTCCGCTACCGGAATGATCTCTTCCAAGAAGGAAAAAAGGTGCTGCTTTAGCTTTTTCCGGCCTATATTACTGTATTTATTCAACTCTTCTTTAAATTCATCCATGGTATAGCTCTCATTTGTTCCCGGAAGATTTGCGATCAACAGATCGGTTAACGACGTGATCTCCTGTTCGCTCATTTGATCAAAAGAATCCTTGGCCTCTTTTATCTGCTGAGGGGTATAATCTTTATCTGCATTTTCTCTTTTAAGAATAAAAAGATCAAAGGCTGCAAAGTTGATCCATTCAAATTTCAAAGTCTTTACTCCGTTTTCCAAAGTATAATCCAGACTTGTTCTGGTCCAGTCCATGATAGGCATAAAATTATAACAGACCGTATAAATTCCGCAGGAAGCAAGGTTTTTGATGCTTATTTTATAATTTTCAATATACTGCTTATAATTACCCGTTCTGGTTTTGATATCTTCGTGTACCGGAACACTTTCGGTTACAGTCCATTTCAATCCGTTCTCTTCAAGCAACTGTTTCCGTTTCATTATATCCTCAACAGTCCATTCTTCTCCGTAAGGCACATGATTTAAAGAAGTAACAATATCTTTTACTCCGGATTGTCTGATGTATTTTAATGGCACATCATTTTCAACACCAAACCATCTCCATGTTTTTAACATACTCATATCTATTCTATTTAAACTCCGCTAAAAATATTAAAACCTCCATCAACCGGTATCACAGCACCGGTAACGAAAGATGCTGCATCACTGATCAGCCAGTGGATCACTCCATTAAGCTCCTCGGCTTCTCCAAATCTTTTCATCGGGGTATTGTCAATAATCTTTTTTCCTCTTTCTGTAAGTGATCCGTCCTCATTTAACAACAGACTTCTGTTTTGATTGGCAATAAAGAAACCCGGGGCGATAGCATTGACCCTTAATTTATCACCAAATTTCAAAGCAAATTCTGTTGCCATCCATTTTGTCAGATTGGT
>JANTGS010000183.1 GCA_024762795.1 Flavobacteriaceae bacterium
GATTATTTGCCTCTGCTATTTTCAGATAATCTTTCAAACTCTGTCCAAAGCATAATTGGACAGTTGAAAAGAAGATCAATATCAATAATTTTATTTTCATTTTTTTTATTTTATATTTTCTAATTGTTAAATAATCAATTTTACAAGTTCTAAATTATGTCACCTCTTCGAGGTTCTGGTCCTACTTACTGCATTTGGCTCAACGGGTTTGCACCGCGTTGCTACAATCATATCACCTCTTCGAGGTTTTTATTTCTCTTATTCGACATCACTTATCATATCTTCTGTTATCCACCTATTTGAAAATCTGAAATCTCATAGTCTCTCAGTCTCTTAGTCGTCCCTTCTTCATTGTCCATTACCCATTGTTCCATTGTCAATTTTTTGCAACCCGCGCCCTTTAATTCCCTGAAGGGAGGCATCCCATCCTTTCTTCTTTATAACCCATTATTCCATTATTCCATCATTCCATTACCCCATTATTCCAATCATTCAGACCTCAAATCAAAAATAAAAAATCCTGATAAGCGAGCGTCTCTGACCTCGCTTCCTCCTTCCTCTCTAATCTCTCCCTCACTTCGTCGCTTAGTCTTTATTTTTTTCCTCATTACCCCATTATTCCAATCATTCAGACCTCAAATCAAAAATAAAAAATCCTGATAAGCGAGCGTCTCTGACCTCGCTTCCTCCTTTCTCTCTAATCTCTCCCTCACTTCGTCCCTTAGTCTTTATTTTTTTTCCTCATTATTCCATCCCCTCGATACATCCTTCCTGTCGTCAGGATACTCGGGACATCGCATTCCAACATTCCCATCATCCACTCAAAAATCGGAAATCGGAAATCTCAAATCCGATGCATCGAGCGGTCAATGAGTAACGTAGTGTATCGAATTGTAGCGAAGCGTATCGAGATGTGAAATCCTAACTTTTAACTCTCATTTCCTTCACCCAGCTATACAAAACAGGTACCACAAACAATGTGATCAATGCTACCAACATCCCTCCGAAAGCCGGAATAGCCATCGGTATCATTATGTCGGAACCTCTCCCTTTGGAGGTTAGTACCGGCAATAATGCAAGAATAGTTGTAGCAGTTGTCATCAGGCAAGGGCGAATACGTTTTTTCCCTGCCTCTATTACGGCATTCCTTATTTCCTGTTTGGTTTTTGGATTATTTTTATCAAATATCTGAGTTAAATATGTTGCCATTACAACTCCATCATCAGTTGCAATACCGAACAAGGCAATGAAACCAACCCAAATGGCGACACTTAGATTTACGGTATGTATATTGAAAATATCCCGCATATTTTTACCAAATACATCAAAGTCCAAAAACCATCCCTGACCATACAACCAAAGCATTATGAACCCTCCGGAAAAAGCAACGAAGATACCTGTAAATACCATCAAAGTAGTACTGACAGCCCTGAACTGAAAATACAGTATCAGAAAAATAATTATTAAAGACAGAGGAAGAACTATCATCAATCTTTTTTCGGATCTTATTTGGTTTTCATAAGTTCCCGTAAAACTATAACTAACTCCGTTTGGTATGATTATTTCACCTCTTTTTATCTTATCCTTCAAATGTTTTTGTGCTTTTTGAACAATATTTACCTCTGCTTCTTCTTTTTCTTTATCAAATAATACATATCCGATCAGGAAAGTATTTTCCCCTTTAATTACTTGTGGTCCTCTTTCATATTTTACATCGACTACATCTCCAAGAAGTATCTGTTCTCCTGCAGGAGTTTTGATAATTACTTTTTTCAAATCCTCGGGTGATGTTCTGAGTTCTCGAGGATATCTAACTCTGATCGAGTATCTTTCCCTTCCTTCAACTGTTGTACTGACAGCTTTTCCTCCCAGAGAAATCATAATAGTTTCCTGGATGTCATTGATCTTTAAGCCATATAAAGCAGCTTTTTGACGATCTATTTCCAATAACAAATATGGTTTCCCTATGATCCTGTCAGCGAAAACGGTTTCCGATTTAATTCCGGGAACTTCTTTCAATGCTTTTTCCAACTCCATTCCCAGTTCTTCGATATCATTCAGATCAAGTCCTTTGATTTTGACTCCCATCGGGCTTCTCATTCCTGTCTGAAGCATGATAAGACGGGTTTCGATCGGTTGCAATTTTGGAGCCGAAGTAACTCCGGGCAATTTTGTTGCTTCTACAATCTTACTCCATATATCATCCGGACTTTTGATATCCTCGCGCCATTGCCTGAAAAAATCTCCATCTTCATCGGGAATTAACCTGTTAATATCAATTTTTTGATTGTCAGTAATAGTTTTATCCTCATCCTTTAGGATAAAATCTCCATTTTCATTTACTTTAAATCGAATTTTATCTCCATTTTCATCTTCAACATATTCCGGTAAATATTGAATAATATTCTCAAACATCGAAAGAGGAGCCGGGTCAAGAGCACTTTCCACTCTACCTGCTTTACCTACTACGATATCAATTTCAGGAATATTTGCAACTGCAATATCCAATAATTTTAATGTCTTTTTGTTTTCCTGAACTCCGGCATGAGGCATAGTAGTCGGCATCAACAAAAATGCTCCTTCATCAAGGGAAGGCATAAATTCCTTTCCCATTGACTTAAAAGAATAAAATCCCCCTGTAAGAATAAGTGCCGGTAAAATTAAAAATAATAGCTTGTTTTTTAATGCTAAATTCAATAGTCGTACATAATACTTTTGGAAAATATAAAATATCACTAAAAGACTCAGTGTGGAAACAGCAACAAAGATAAAATTTGATGTTACAGACCTGTCAAGATCCAATGGTCTCCAGTATTCAGTCAACAGCCATAAAATTGCTAATCCTCCAAGAAGATTTTTAATAATATCACTGTTCTTATTGAACCAGGGATAACTTCCGGCTAATATATTGATCAATCCGAATAATGACACAAGGATACCTAATACAACACCATAATATACGAAAACCATACCGAGTACAATCCAAAACACATCAAAACTTATTTTCCAGGTCAAAGGTAATTTTTTGCCCTTTCTGAAAATAATAGAAGCAAATGCAGGAATAATAAAAAGTCCTACGATCAATGCTGCGATCAATGCAAAAGTTTTTGTGAATGCCAGCGGCCTGA
>JANTGS010000184.1 GCA_024762795.1 Flavobacteriaceae bacterium
GGCAATGATCAATGCCAAAGGAAGGCCTTTTTTATTTTCCGGAATTAATAACGACCCATTAATATTTCCTGTTTTTGTTTCGAGCACAAGATCTTCTTCTGTTTGTGCTTTGATCTGAAGACTTAAAAAGATCAAAATCGTTAATAACAATATTCTCATAATCTGTAATTTAAAAATATATCAGCTTTATAAATTAAATGCTTAAATTTAAGCCAATATTTTTTATTTTTTTAATTTTTAATCACAGAATATGATCCAGTCTTATAAACAAAATCCGAAGATTGATACTTCCTACGATGTAATCATAATCGGCACAGGCCTTGGCGGACTTTCAACAGCGGCTTTTTTATCCAAAACAGGAAAAAAAGTATTATTGCTCGAACGGCATTATACAGCAGGAGGCTTTACTCATATTTTTAAAAGAAAAGATTTTGAATGGGATGTGGGTATTCATTATGTGGGACAAATGCAGAACCCCAAAAGCGCCATGAGAAAATTGTTTGACTATATTACCGATGGCGAAATGAAATGGGCAGATATGGGCGAAATTTACGACAGGATCATTATTGGAAATAAAAAATTTGATCTTATAAAGGGATTGAAAAACTGGAAAAATAAGATGTATGAATATTTTCCCGATGAAAAAGATGTGATTGATAAATATATCGACCTGATTTTTGCAGCCAACAAAGCGGGGAGAAATTATCAAATGGAAAAGGCCTTACCTCCCATCGTGGGTAAGTTTATCGGTAGTTTTTTAAAAAAACCGCTTTATAAATTTTCTGATCAGACCACCTATGAAGTTCTAAGCGCTCTGACAAAAAATGAAGAGCTGATCAAGGTACTTACCGGACAATACGGGGATTATGGTTTACCCCCAAAAAAGAGTAGTTTCTACATGCATGCCATTTTGGTAAGTCATTACTTCGGAGGCGGAAGTTTTCCGGTTGGAGGTTCCTCACAGATCGCAAAGAATATAGATACTGTAATTGAAAAAGCCGGAGGAACCATTTTGACCCATGCCGAAGTGGAAGAAGTGATTGTAGAGAACAATGTGGCTAAAGGAGTATTGATGAAAGATGGTAAATCACTCTTTGCCGATAAAATTGTCAGCGGCACCGGAGCGATCAATACTTTTAAAAAATTATTACCTAAAGAAAGTATTAAAAAGCATCATCTCGATCAAAAATTACAAAAGATAAATCCGTCTGTAGGTCATATTTGCCTATATCTCGGACTTGATGGAACTCCGGAAGAATTAGATCTTCCCAAAACAAATCTGTGGATCTACCCTGTCGATTGTGATCATGACACCTGTGTGAATCGCTATATAAAAGATACCGATCAACCCTTTCCTGTTGTTTATATATCTTTTCCGGCAGCCAAAGATCCCGACTGGAAAAATCGCTTTCCCGGTAAAAGTACTATTGAGATCATTACTTTGGTTCCTTTTGAGACCTTTGCGGCATGGGAAGGTACCCAATGGATGAAACGTGGTAAAGATTATACAGATCTGAAAGAAAAATTTACCAAAAGACTCCTCGAAGAACTTTACAAACAATTACCACATTTAAAAGGTAAAGTTAGCTATTCAGAGCTCTCTTCCCCTCTTACCACACAACATTTTGTGAATTATGAAAAAGGAGAGATCTACGGAGTGGATCATAGCCCGGAAAGATTCCGTCAGGATTTTCTTAAACCGAGAACTCCCATAAAGAATTTTTACCTTACCGGACAGGATATTGTATCCTGCGGGATCGGAGGTGCCCTGTTTTCTGGAGTACTCACGGCAACAGCCATGACCGGAACCAATTTTATCAATAAAGTGATGAAAGGAAAATAAAAGGTATTAAACCTCAGGACAAGCCAAAGGTTGTACGTTCCAGATATGGAACACGGATAACACAGATATTCACAGAAAATAAGTAAATATAAATTCCATTCCATCTGATCTTCAGAAAAGCCTCAGAGAATAAAATATTAACTTATTAATTATCAATCAAATACACACTCTTTATACCTTTAAGAATATTCTCTTTTTGTATAAGATATAAAGGAAAACCCAGGAAGCCATCACATACGAAATAGTCCATAAAAGCTCATGAACATTTTCCGGAAACAGGTTGATAATACCGGTTGTAAAATACTTCGCAGGATTCATAAAATCAATTATACCACTTTGCAGCATGTATATTGTTATTGGGTTTAAGCCGATAACAATAAAAAAGAATGCCCATTTTTTAAAGCCCCATACATCGATGATCATATAAAAGAATGATAAAAGCAACAAACTCCATCCGGCAGTTCTAAAAACAAAGGAGCTGGTCCACAGATTTTTATTCACGGGAAAATAAATATTCCATAAATAGGATATTCCAAGGAATATAATACCTGCAAGTGCCAAGTAAATCGCTTTTTTGAATCTGGTTAAATTTAAGGATTCAGACTTTAAAAATTTACCGGTCAGCACCCCAAAAAGTGCAGTGGAAACCGCCGGTATTGTCGATAAAATTCCTTCCGGATCATGAATAACCTTGTAAAGGCGTCCCGGTAAATATAAGCGGTCAATATAAGAGGCCAGATTTCCTTCCATCGAGAAATCTCCGGCAGCATGCCCAGGTATGGGGATCAAAGCCATGATCAGCCAGTAAAAGATCAAAATCCCAAAGGCCCAGATGATCTGTGCTTTTTGGCTGAAATTCATATAGATCAGTGCCGCGAAACACCATCCGAGTCCGATCCTGGCTAAAACACTTGCATATCTCAAATGATCAAAATCAAAATCGAGTAAACCATTATAGATCAGCCCAAAAAGAATCAATAAAAAAGTTCGTTTAAAAATATGCTTATAGATCTCTGATCGGTTCTCTCCCTTCTCCAGCCTTTTATCAAAAGAAAATGGCATCGACACGCCCGCAATGAACAGAAATAAAGGAAATATCATATCGTAAAAAGTAAAACCATTCCATTCGGTATGCATCATCTGTTTTGATGCCCAAACCATCACTCCCCAGCCGGTAAGTTTTCCCAGTGCATGAATGATTCCTTCCCCACCCATGATCCAGAACATATCAAATCCTCTTAAGGCATCTAATGAATGTAATCTGCTGCTGATTTTTTTGT
>JANTGS010000185.1 GCA_024762795.1 Flavobacteriaceae bacterium
AATAGTTTAGATTTTTTTTTAAACCAAAAACTCTCTAAGATCTCTTTTTAGAGAGTTTTTTTTATCTTTAAGTTTTAATAATCGGTAGTATGGAAAAAATCTGGTTTCTTGAGGAAGTAAATCTCTTTAAAATTCTTTGTCCGCATTATTATGCAGAATACAAGAAAACACATAAATTTGAGGTGTATCCCAAGAAAGAATTTATTTATTTTACCGAAGAATCTTCGGATAAGGTTTACCTGATCGATAAAGGAAAAGTAAAGATAGGTTATTATACTGAGGATGGAAATGAAGTGGTAAAGGCTATTTTATCAAAAGGGGAGATCTTTGGTGAAAAATCTATTCTGGGGGAAACCAGACACAACGATTTTGCTCAGGCAATATCTCCTGAAACATCGATTTGTTCGATCTCTGTTGAAGAATTACAGGGATTAATGCTGGAAAACAGAAGACTGAGTTTAAAGATCTATAAATTTATAGGTATTCGTCTTAAACGTCTGGAGCGTAGAATTGAATTGTTATTATTTAAAGATGCCCGTACTCGCTTACTTGAATTTATTGCCGAGCTGGAAGAAGATTTCGGTAAGAAATTAGCCAATGGAGATGTGTTGATCAAACATTCCTTCACGCAAAAAGATATGGCTTCCTTATTGGGAATTTCCCGTCCCTCCTTGAATATTCTGATGAATTCTCTTAAAGAAGAGAATTTTCTCGATTTCCACAGAAATGAAATTATTTTGAAAAAATAAAGAAGTGTTAGCCTGCTAACAAATAAACACCTCCCTTACTGCCTAATTTTGTCGTATATAAATCTAAAAATAATATATGATGAAAAAACAATTAACATTTCTCTTTATCGGGTTAAGCTTATTGGTTTCCTGCAATAATGATGAAGAGATGAAAAAAGAATCAGCAACTTTTAAAGTAACCCTTAAAAATGTTTTTATGCCAAAAATGTTTCAGGATTCCGGTGAAATTGGTGTTATTCCTCCCGGAAGTGAACAGGAATTCTCATTTCATGCGGGAAAAGGGAGTTATCTCTCTTTTGCGAGTATGTTCGTAAAATCAAACGATCTTTTTTATGGTTTTTCCGATAAAGGTCTGGAACTTTTTGATGCAAGTGGCAATCCGGTAACAGGTAAAGTCAGCATGGAAGTAAAACTCTGGGATGCAGGAACTGAGGTTAATCAGGCCCCGGGAATGGGAAGCGATCAACCTTTAAATCAAACGGGTCCGAACACCGGAGCAGATGAAAACGGAGTTGTAAGTATGGTAAATGATGCTTTTACTTATCCGGAACCCAGCAAGGTAATTGAGGTTAGCATTATGCATGACGGTGGTACTCTTTTTACGGTTAAGATCGAGAATATTTCCGGCTCTTCAAGTCTTCCAACCCCCTTGGCACCGGGTGTCTGGGCAGTGCATGGCAGTGAGTCATCTTTATTTGAAGAGAATAAAGCAGCTGGTTCAGAGCTTGAGAAACTGGCTGAAGATGGTGATAATACTGATCTTAATAAAAAATTAGAAGATAATACAGGTTATTTTTCTCCTTTTGCACCGGGCGTATTTGCAATCCATAAATCGAACGTAAAACCTATATTTACAAATGATGTTCAAGACAGAGGTGACGGACTCGAAGCATTGGCCGAAGATGGTAATCCTGCGGATCTTGCAACCTCTTTAAGCAGTTATGCCGGTGTGGAGTCCAGTGGAGTTTTTAATACTCCCGAGGGAAGTTCATCTCCCGGACCTTTATTTCCCGATAATTCCTATTCATTTACTTTTACTGCAGAAGAAGGGGATAATATGAGCTTTGCCATGATGCTGGTGCAATCTAATGACCTTTTTTACAGTTTTGGAGAGAATGGAATAAGTTTGTTCAGTAATGGTACACCAAAAACAGGGAATTTCACCACAAATGTAATGCTTTGGGATGCCGGAACAGAAGTGAATGAATTTCCCGGAGCGGGAAGGTATCAACCAGCCAGAGGTGGTGCAGTCTCCGGTCCTTCAGAAAATGGAAAAGTAATGAAAGTATCGGATGGTTTTACTTACCCCGCAATATCGGATGCTATTGAAGTTAGAATCGAGTTGCAGTAATTATTTTTAGTATTTCACTCCGGTGATGACCTTGCCGGAGTTTTACTTAAAGAAAGCTGTTTGACAAAATAATAGTTTTTCGATAGCCTGATGTTATTTAACATTTAGAGATATTGTTGTCCGATAAAACCATTAAACACGTCTCAAAGCCTATGCAATTAAAGGGTAATGTGACTTTTAAGAAACTTTAGCTTACTTTTTTAATCGGATGAATTGCTTGTCAAAGATTTCTTTGCCTCTCGTCCTAAAGGAAGTAAATCATTGACAATCATTTCATCCTTTAGGATAAGAGGAGAAAATTGATTGTCAGTGATTTACATATCAAAGTTTATCGGACAATAGTGATTTAGAGATTAAGATTAGAAAATATCTTTAGTAAACAAGAATGTCTGAAGAGTGGAAGCAGAAATCTGTTCAACACAATTCAGACATCTTTTTGGTTTAACCCGCCTTGCGGGTTTACCTCGCTGTAAAGCAGGCGAGGCAGGCACATCGACCCTTAGGTCGATTCCTATTAAAGGGTTTAGAGCTTTCCCTGAGATTAAGTGCCTTTTATTCTAATCAAAATTAATTTTAACTATCGGCAGCCATTAAGAACATAGGTTTCATTTCGAACCTATGGTAATGAGGTCTCAGGCGTTTGATGTTATAATATTTATCAACATTTACAATTTTATTGGTACTGGTAACCACTTCCAATGGTACGTCATCATATCTACCGTTCTTAAGAACCACCAGTCTTCCGTGGAATCCTCCAAGAATCAGATCCAGAGCCAGATTTCCGTAGGCCATAGGCACGATAGAATCTACCGCATCAGGATCACCTCCACGCACCAAATAACCTAATTTCTGATTGATGATATTGATGGTTTTTCCGTTATTGAACTGAGCAGTATTTTCTTTGATCTCTGCAGAGATCAGATCTCCGATACCTCCTAATTTAGCATGTCCGAACATATCTTTTTCGGCATTTTGAAAGACCATTTCCCCACCTTTAAACAT
>JANTGS010000186.1 GCA_024762795.1 Flavobacteriaceae bacterium
ATAAATATAAAAATGGTGAGGTTAAGAATATTTCTTATGTGCTTAATGATTTTAGGATAAAAAGCAGGTATGGTTATGGATACGGTTATGGATACGGTTATGGCTATGGCTATGGAAAATATGGAAACGGATACCATACCAATGATAGGATGTCCGTACTGAAAAAGCTTAAGAAAAGATTTAATTTATAATTTTCTTTGTGAAGAATGAAGGGCTAAATGTTAAACAGAAATTTATAAAAAGATCATTTGATATCGTCTTTTCAATTATCGGTCTGGCCGTATTTGGAATTCCGATATTGATCTTGATTCTTTTAGCTACATTTTCAACGGGTAAATTCGGGCTTTTTAAACAGGAAAGAATAGGAAAAGAAGCTGCGATCTTTAACATGTATAAGATCAGATCAATGAAGAGTGAAGAAGGATCTGATCTATCCATAACTGTAGCAGGAGATAAAAGGATAACGGGGTTTGGAAAATTCCTTAGAAAGTTTAAACTGGACGAATTACCTCAGTTATTCAATGTTCTAACTGGTAATATGAGTTTTGTAGGTCCGAGACCAGATGTTAAGGGTTATGCTGATCAATTAAATGGGAAAGACCGGATAATTCTTAAAGTAAAACCGGGAATTACTGGTCCTGCAACAATCAGATTTAAGAATGAAGAAGAGATTCTGGCAAAGCAACAAGATCCTAAAAAATATAATGATGAAGTGATCTGGCCTGAAAAAGTAAGAATAAATATACAATATATTGAGAATTGGACGTTATGGAAAGACATAAAGTATATTTTTAAAACAATATTTAAATCTCTATAATTCAGAAAAATACAAATATGGAAAATAATAAGATTGCAATTATCGGACTCGGATATGTAGGTTTGCCTTTGGCAGTTGAGTTTGGAAAAGAAAATTTAGTAATCGGTTTTGATATCAACAAACGCCGGATTTCAGAACTGCGTAACAATAAAGACCATACGCTTGAAACTACTGAAGAGCAACTCAAAGAAGTAAATGTTTCTTCCTTTGAAGAGTTGAAGGAAAAAGGAAAAGGTCTTTGGGTTACTGATAATTTAGATGAAATTAAAGAAGCCAATTTTTATGTGGTAACTGTACCTACACCGGTGGATAAAAATAACCGGCCCGATATGACTCCGCTCTATAAAGCCAGTGAAACCGTTGGGAAAGTATTGGGAAATGGGGATATTGTGGTTTACGAATCTACAGTATATCCGGGAGCAACCGAAGAAGAATGTATGCCTATTCTGGAAAAATTCTCAGGTTTGGAATTCAATAAAGATTTTTATCTGGGTTATTCTCCTGAAAGGATTAATCCCGGAGATAAAGAACATACGGTAACAAAAATTTTAAAGGTAACTTCAGGTTCTACTCCGGAAGTGGCAGATATTATTGATAAAACTTATAGAAGTATTATTGTTGCAGGAACCCATAAAGCTCCTTCCATTAAAGTGGCTGAAGCTGCCAAAGTTATTGAGAATTCACAGCGTGATGTTAATATTGCTTTTGTAAATGAATTGTCGAAAATTTTCCGTTTAATGGGAATAGATACGCACGAGGTTTTAGAGGCTGCAGGCACTAAATGGAACTTTTTACCTTTTAAGCCCGGATTGGTTGGAGGTCATTGTATTGGAGTTGATCCGTACTATCTGGCACATAAAGCAATGGAATTGGGATATAATCCCGAAATCATTCTTGCGGGAAGAAGACTGAACGACAGTATGGGGCCTTTTGTGGTTCATGAAACTGTAAAATTGATGATCAAAAAGGGGATTACAGTAAATGATGCCAATGTTTTGGTATTGGGAATTACTTTTAAGGAAGATTGTCCGGATATAAGAAATTCACGTGCAATTGATATTGTGAATGAACTAAAGTCCTATTCGATCAATGTGGATGTATTTGATCCGTGGGCCTCTCCTGAAGAGGTAAAACATGAATATGGAATCGATCTGATTACAGATAAGAAAGATATTGATAAAAAATACGACGGAGTGGTAATTGCTGTTTCTCACAGAGAATTTAAAGAACTTGATTTAAATGATCTGCTTAAAGAGAAGCATGTAAAATTTGATGTAAAAGCAATGTTGTCTAAAGATAAAACAGACAGCAGATTATAAATTAATAATATTTAATGACTAAAAAGGAAAAGGTTCTTGTAACCGGTGCGGCAGGATTTATCGGACATCATTTATCAAAATTATTGGTTAAAAATAATTATGATGTCATAGGTATTGATAACATAAACGATTATTACGATCCTGCCTTAAAACTGGCAAGATTAAAAGATATGAATATCTCAACAGATGATATTCAATACAATATGCCTATCAAAGGGGATATTACTTTTATAAAACTTGACCTGGTTGATAAAGATCAGATCCTTGAATTATTTAAGAAATACCGGTTTGATTATGTGGTAAATCTGGCTGCTCAGGCGGGGGTACGCTATTCTTTGATCAATCCGCATTCTTATGTAGATAGCAATATTACCGGCTTTCTAAATATTCTGGAGGGCTGCAGAGCATATCCGGTAAAACATCTGGTATTTGCATCCTCGAGTTCTGTTTACGGTTTGAATGAAGATATTCCTTTTAAAACCACCCACCATACCGATCATCCTTTGGCGATGTATGCTGCCAGTAAAAAGGCCAATGAAATGATGGCTCATTCTTATGCCCATCTTTATGGTATTCCGAGTACAGGATTAAGATTCTTTACGGTCTATGGTCCTTGGGGTCGTCCAGACATGGCATTGCATATCTTTACAAAAGCTATAGTTGAAGATAAGAAATTTGATGTGTATAATTTTGGAAAGATGAGCCGGGATTTTACTTATGTGGGAGATATAGTAGAAAGTGTAAAACGATTGATACCCCTTCCACCAAAACCCAATAATCCAAAATTTGATCCAAAAAATCCAAATCCGGCTATTAGTTCAGCACCTTATCAGATCTTTAATATTGGTAATAACAGTCCGGTAGCCTTGATGGATTATGTTCATGCGGTTGAAAAAGCTCTGGGTAAAAAAGGAAAGATCAATTATAAAGAAATTCAACCCGGAGATGTGCCTTCAACTTATGC
>JANTGS010000187.1 GCA_024762795.1 Flavobacteriaceae bacterium
TAAAGATAAAAAGAATCCCGATCTGTGGAGAAGATTTTTAAAGGTTTACCGCAGGCATAAAGTTAAAATGGAATGGATCAAAGGCCATAATGATCACAGGCAAAATGAGCGATGTGATAAACTGGCCGTAAAAGCTTCTCAAAAGAAAGAATTACTTGTTGATGAAGGCTATGAGAACCGTAATTCCAACGATGCTGAATTAGAACTTAATTAAGGCTTAATTTTTGGTTTAAAAGTAAATTGATCCCATACCTTTCCTTCGGTATCGATCATTTTAAAAGTTACAGTGTTGTTTTTGTCAACTTTTACAGACAATACAAAATACATGGCCTCATTAAAAAATACTTCTTTGCCGGTTGAGGAATGAAATTTGAATTTATTCTTATCATTAACGGTTCTACCGTAATACGCATCTCCCGGAATAGCATCCCCGGCCCTTTTGAGTTTGTAGATAGTAGCTCCGGCCCCCGAGGAGATAATATAATTAACATTGTTACGCCGTGTCCTGTAATACAAATGGTCATGGCCCGAAAAAACAGCGGCTACATTATATTTGGTAAATAATCTTGTGGCAACAGTACTTTTTCCTTCCACATCTTTATAACCCTTACTACCAACAGTGTAGTAAGGACGATGTTTAAATACAAAAATCAGTTTGCCCTGTGCTTCTTTTAGTTCTTTTTCAAGCCATGCAAGTCTTTCAGGACTTTCGGATACTTTGATCCAGTCGAGAGCTATAAATTTAGCATTGCCGTAAGTAAAACTGTAGTACGGATCTTTAAGTCCGAAAAAATCGGCAAAATTTGCTACTCCGGAAGCGTAGGTTTCTTCATTGATATTGTATCCTTGATCGTATACTTCATGGTTTCCCAAAGTTGGCCAGGTTGGATATTTTCTAAAGAACCAGCCGGATTTCTTGTCAAGGCTTTTATAATAATTCTCACCTGTTTTCCCGGCTCCTTTATTAACAAGGTCGGCAGTGGTAATACAAAACTGCGGTTTTAGTATGTCAGCTCTTTTTAATACGTCTTGCAGGTGTTCAGATCCTTTTGAATCTCCAAACACCAGAAAATACATAGGCTTTTTTAATTTAACCTCACCATTAGATCTTACACTTGTATTTTCCCGGGTAAGTCGCTCCATTGCAGGCCTGGGATCATAAGGAGTTTTGTTGGTGATCTTACTAACTGTAAGCGCTTGCTGAGTTGCATTATTTTGGGTACTAGTCTTTGAGGTCTTGCACGAAATAAAGATAAATAAGGAAAGGAATACGTAGAAATATTTTAATTTCATCAGTATTAAATTTTATAATATGTTATAAGTAAAGCAATTCCAACCCTGACAGTTATCGGGGCCGGAACTGAGAATTATTATAAAAAGTTGTTATTCAAGGTCACAAGTCATTAACAACTCATTATTTTTATCGTAAAAGAAAAGCTGAGTGCCTTCTATCTCATAATGTGAAATATCTCTTAGATTGTTTAAAAAATTATTCTCAACAGTCATATCGGGACACATTTTTCGTGTAACTCCCATTTTGCTGAAATCCATTTGTTTGGTATCCGAATCAAATGTTCCGAAGAAATTGTTACAACCGGCAAATCCGGAGATCCTTTTTTCCTTATCATCAAATTTAATGGTTGGATTTTCGGTAAGTTTATCCACGCCACGCATAGAGATCACCTTCCATTTGTTGATCAGGGTTACTTTCTGCTGAGTTTTTTTCTTTTCATAAACCTCAACCAGGGTATATTTTAAGCTGGAGCCATCAGCCGGAGGGTTTTTAACCTCAGATACTTTTACTCCTAAGAGATATTCATAGCCTTCTTCGTAATTAAAACCTTCAATATTACCGTAAAAAGTTGACCAGTTATCAACGATCTTCCCTTTTGTAAGCATACATTTTTGTTTTCCTACAGTCTGACAATCAACAAGATGATCGGCAACATAAATATGTTGGGTTTCTTTACAGGAATTCACTGCAACAAATAGCAGCATCGAGAGTATTAGGGTTTTCATAAGTTGTTGATTTATAATTGATATTCAAATTTACAAAAAATATATTCTTTGTATCGAAGTTAAAGACCTACAAAAGCATATTCTTTGCTCTTTTAACTGCTTCGACAAAAACATCGATCTCTTCTTTGGTATTGTAAAAAGCAAAAGAAGCTCTGACCGTACCCGGAATATTAAAAAAGCTCATAATGGGCTGGGTGCAGTGATGGCCAGTTCTTACGGCAATTCCCAGTTTATCAATAATAGTCCCGATATCATACGGATGTATCACTTCGATGTTAAAAGAGATCACAGAGGCTTTTTTCTCAGCAGTGCCATAAATTTTTAGTCCTTCAATCTGAAGCAGCCTTTCTGTAGCATATTGTAAAAGCTCATTCTCGTATTTTTCGATCTTGTCAAAACCGATCTTATTTACATAATCCAAAGCAGTGCCAAAAACAATGCCTCCGCAGATGTTAGGCGTTCCGGCTTCAAATTTATGAGGCAGATCAGCATAAGTGGTTTTTTCAAAACTTACCTCAGCGATCATCTCACCACCACCCTGATACGGGGGGAGTTTATTTAACCATTCTTCCTTTCCGTAAAGCATACCCACTCCTGTGGGACCGTAGATCTTATGAGCTGAACAGGTATAAAAATCACAGTCGAGTTCCTGAACATCAGGTTTTAAATGCGGTGTGGCCTGCGCTCCATCGATTAAAACAGCAGCACCGTATTCATGGGCTTTATCGATGATTTCTTTAATGGGATTGATGGTTCCCAATGTATTGGAAACATGATTTACAAAGACCAGTTTTGTTTTATCAGAGAGTAATTTTTCGTATTCTTCCAGTATAATTTCCCCTTTTTGATTTATGGGAATTACTTTTAACACGGCTCCGGTTCGTTCACACAACATCTGCCAGGGCACAATATTGCTGTGATGTTCGAGCATGGAGACGATGATCTCATCTCCTTTTTTGAGTAAAGCTGTAAATCCATTGGCCACCAGATTGATACTATGTGTGGTTCCGGAAGTAAAAATAATTTCG
>JANTGS010000188.1 GCA_024762795.1 Flavobacteriaceae bacterium
CCAAGGAAGGTGAAGAAAAGAATTAAATGAGGTGGTGATCTGAACGGCCAGGAAAACATTGATTGTAAAATAAATGGTAATAAAAAAAGATGGCTATAGAGGAACAGTGGCGAAAATTGTGTGTTACGGACAATAAATTTTCTCCAGAATTTAATGCTGAACAGCCCTAGCAAGAAAATTAAAAAGAGTAGAATAATAACTCCACCTTCGCATACAAGTTGCAGCACTTCATTATGAGCCCAAATAGAATTTCTCATTGACTCATACTGAACAAAGCCAAGAAGTGAATGGGATTTAGGCCCATAAGAATTCATTAAAAACTGATAGTTATCTAGACCAATTCCAAACCAGGGATGATCCAAAAAAATCAAAACAGCACTCGTCCAAAAAATAAACCTTGCTTCAGTACTAATGCCAGTATCCCCAAGCCCTTGGCTTAAGATCTCAGGGCCGTAATAAAGATTAAGGCCTTTGGCAATAAACAAAGAACTTACTAAGCACAGAGTAAGGTATAAAAACTCTTTTTTCCTAAAATGTTCCCTATTTAAATATCGGCCACTAGCGACCAACCAAGACAAAAAACCGAGGATTAAAGATATAGATAAAAAACCTGCGCGCGATCCCGTTAAAAAAAAGACAACACAAACCAGCATAAATGGCACAAAACGGGTACCAAGAACTATACGACGAGGAGATTCAGAAGACACATGAATATATTTATAGAAAAAAGCCAAAATCGATAGAGATAAAAATACTGCAAACAAATTGGGCTGACCATATGTCCCCCCAACTCTTATTGTAAGGTCGGCTGGAAGCAGATATGGGATAAGCATGGTATGACTTGGTCCAACTAACACAAAATGAAAATATTCATATAAGCCAAGCAGTGCTGATAAAACAGAAAACAAAATCAGGATATCAATGAAACATTCGTATCTATTCAGATTCTCATTAAAACCATGAACAGCAATGTAAAGAAAAAGTAAAAAAACAGCGAGGATCATTGTTTGAATCAAAACCCATTCAAAATAAAGAGACTGAACGGAAAATACTAAAAAAACAACCCATATGAGAATTAGTGAAGTAGCAACTGAAGAAACTTTTAAAGTTGTCTTAGAAAGAAAAAAAACGAGGGAATAACCTAATGTTAAAAAAATGAAGAGATATAGTTTCCCCGCCTTATCTATATCTTCTAGAAATGGAACTGTAATAAACTGCAGGGACAATAGAGTCAACAAAACCACATAATGTTTATTTTGAACAAAACGCTTCATATTGCTTCATCTAGAAATCAAAAGCCCCTCACGCAGGAGGGGCTCTTAAAGTAGTGATTAACTGAACTGATTTTTTTTACAACTCCCAACCATTAGTAACCCACTCAGAATCAGAGTCAGGCCCTGTTGGCAAACCATACAGACCACTATTAATGGCGGTGCCAGTTAGGTATCCCTTGCTGTAGGTGTTGGTAAGGTTCTGTGCCGTCCCAAATATCTCGTTGCCACCTGGATGTACTGCACCGATGGCATACCATTGGGCAGTTGCCTGAGTAGTTCCATCGGTAAAGTAGATAGCAACAACCTTAGGCGAAAGACCAACTTCAAGAGCTGCGGAGCCAGTAGTCACCCCACCAACTTCCAACTTACCATCAGTGCCTGCAGTTGAAAGAATCTCATAAGCAAATACGTTGGAGGATAAAATCAGTACTGTAAACAATGTCATCAGTGTAACGGTCATTTTTTTCATGTGATTCTCCTATTATTTTTAAATAATTGTGTACAATTTTTTAAAGATATCTACTTTAGTAAGGATAATAATACTCGTCTGTAAAATAACCTTCCAGTGAGGTTTTCATCGTCTTCATATCACTTTGTGCTGCAGCATTAAATGCTTTTTGACGGTAAGCTGCAAATTGTGGAATAGCAATTGCCGCCAAAATACCGATGATAGCAACAACGATCAACAGCTCGATCAAGGTAAAACCTTTTTGATTACTTTTACGAAATTTTTCCAACATCTTTGATCTCCTTTTCTGTGAGGAAACATTAGCCAAAAAAACGGCTGACTTAAAGTTATTTTCTAAACACGATCAAGCTATTTACAATCACTATGCCAATATTCAACTCATAAAAATTAAAACTATTATTAGTTATCCATTCTGGATTATTAGAAAAACCTCCTCCTCAAATTAGAACATAGCAACCAACTGAACTTTCTATCTTTTCAGAGCTGTCACATTCAATTCACATTTTATATGTTTAGATATTTGGTCTGTTTTAGCTGTGAGTTAATAAATTTTTTCAAGGAAGAGTGCTGAACGTAAGACAATAAGAATAAATAAACTTCATGATTTACTGTCAATTTTTGGCAATTGTAGTGACAATTTTTGTCACATAAACAAAACCATTTTAAAATTAATGGAATTGTCGAAGAGTTTCATCGAAAGATGAAACTGATTCAGCGCAGAGCCTATGGATTTAAAAATTTTGAAAATTATCGGTTGCGAGTCAGGGTGATGTGCGGTTAAAACAGAATAGAAATTTGATCGGCTTTCATGATGGGAAAAAGAGCCATCCCCTTTCTTTGGTGTAGATCCAAAAAGGACTTCAAAAACATAAGTCAATGAAGTCCTTCTAAAATGGTACTCGGGACGAGAATCGAACTCGTACAGGATTGCTCCCGAGGGATTTTAAGTCCCTTGCGTCTACCAATTCCGCCACCCGAGCGTAAGAAATGCTATCTTAGTGATTCCTGTCATACTGTCAACTTTAAATTGCAAGAAATCTGCTACTTTTTCTCATATTTTCACGTATCATCCCCAATCCCAAGCTTTCCTAAACGATAACGAATGGAACGAAAATTAATTCCCAGAAGTTCGGCTGCCTGTTTTTTTACCCCACCAGATTTTTCCAGTGCCTGCAGAAGAACCGTTCTTTCCAAATCTTCCAACCATTTTTCCAGTTCAAATCCTTCATCCGGAAGATCGCCTACTATTCCGCAGAGAGTGTGATTTTTGTTCTTAATCTGCTCAGGCA
>JANTGS010000189.1 GCA_024762795.1 Flavobacteriaceae bacterium
TGACAGGTATCCAAAAGATAGTGAAGTTTATGCTTTATATGTATATGCTCTCATAAGGAATGGGAAAAGTAAAACCGCTTTGCAGGTCATTGAGAGCTCAGACTTCAAAGATGAATTCAAATCTCTTCAGGAAGAAGCTCAACTATTACATGGAAACGATCTGGAGAGCAGTGATTATCTCAAGTTTACACAGCTTGCAAGACAAACAGGAAACTTCGGTTTTTATGCAGATGCAGCTCTCATCGCCATAGCAGATTCTCATCCCGGATCAGCGTACACCTTTGTTAAAAATCTACCTGAAAAGTACAGTAAAAAGAAAAACCTGCTTTTTCATGCAGCTTTTGAGAGCGGAAGATATGAAGAAGCTCTTAACTTGCTTGATACATATGATTTTGGTTTTAGAATTGAAGATATACAGATGTTACGATCAGAACTTCTTATTAATACCTATGACTATCAAAATGCTAAAGAAACCTTAGTCCGTTTGATCAATAATAATCCAAATTATTCACTTTACGCTTATATCAATCTTGCATGGTTAGGTAAGAAATTAAATGACCCGGATGTAAAGAGTGTCCTGGATAAAGGAATAGAACCCTTTGGTGCGGAATATTTATTTGCCGAAAGCTACGTTTCATTTAATGTATACTTTGGTTTTACGGATCATGCTGCTGCTTTTATTAAAAAGTATGGAACAGGTTATCCAGTTTTAAAACTGATGTTTTTAACTTTAAACGGTGCTGTTGAACCGGACAGACTCATTGCCGGAATGCAGGAACTATTACTGCAGAATCCGGAAGATTCTCATATTGGCAGGTACTACTGCATGTTTTTATTCAAAACAGGGAATCAATCGCTGCTTGCAGATTATTTAGATCATATTGAAGAAAAGAGGGAACTTTCAGACTGGGAAAAGTTTTACAAAGGGCTTTTACTCGGCCGGGAAGAAGAATATACCGAAAGTATTGCACTTTTAAAAGAAGTGTACCAAACCGAAAAATCCTGGGAAGTATTGTATGACCTTGGTATCTTGTACAAAATCAAGAAAGATTACTTAAAATCAATTGAAATGTTTCAAAACTGTGAAAGAGACGATGTTACGGATAAAGAAAAATCAATGATCCGTACTTCACTTGCTGAGGTTTTGGCCATCTCCGGTAATAAAAAAAGAGCTGTGAAAGAATTAAACTATGCATTGGGGTTGGACAATACGAACATAAGAGCAGTACTTCTGCTTAATAAACTTGAATCTGAATAGAAAAAGTGGTAGAGTCCACTCACTATGATTAAATTAAAATCTAACGAAGAGATTGATAGAATCAGGGAATCCTGTAAACTTCTTGCTTTAACTCATAATGAGCTGGGGAAAATTGTCAGTGAAGGTATAACTACCAAAGAGCTTGATAAATTTGCCTATGATTTTATTGTTAAGAATGGAGGGAAACCTGCGTTTTTGAATTATATGGGATATCCGGCTACATTGTGTACTTCAGTGAATGATGTTGTCATTCACGGTATTCCTGACAATACAAAAATTAAAAAGGGTGATGTCGTCAGCCTGGATCTTGGGATAAATCTGAATGGTTTTTTCAGCGATTCAGCGGCTACGTATATTGTTGGAAAAGGTTCGGCGGAAGCGGAAAAGCTGGTTTCAGTTACCAAAGAAGCTCTCATGCTCGGAATAGAACAAGCGAGAGCGGGAAATCGAATTCATGACATTTCCAGAGCTGTTTTTACACATGCTAAAAAGTTTGGGTATGGAGTTGTCAGAGATTTCTGCGGTCATGGTGTGGGGTTTTCACCCCACGAAGAACCTCAAATACCAAACTATGTTGGAAGTGGTCCTAATCCCAGGCTTAAACCGGGAATGATCCTTGCCATTGAACCAATGATCAACGCGGGTAAAGACGATGTAAAGATATTATCCGACGGATGGACTGTTAAAACGATTGATAAAAGCATTTCGGCGCATTGGGAACACACGGTAGCTATTTTTAAAGATCATACAGAAATTTTAACCATTCTTGATTAATTTATAATTGCCAATTACCTTTTTTACCGATAGAATTGTATAGAAGATCTTGAAATAAGGATGCTGTATGACAAAAGATTTTATCTCATATGATGCCGTTCGTGATAATGCTCTAAAATTAGCTTATAAAATTCACAATGACGGGTTTATTCCTGATGTTATATACGTTTCATTACGTGGAGGCGCGTATATAGGAAACGTTATGAGCGAATATTTCAAGGTTGTAAAGAAAACGGGACGACCTGTCTTTTATGCAGCGGTTGTAGCTCGATCTTATACCGATATTCGGGAGCATTCCAGCGTTATGATTGACGGATGGACCTATAAACCTGAATATTTAAGAAATGGTGATAAAATTTTGCTTGTTGACGATATTTATGATTCCGGAAAAACGATAAACTATCTTGGTGAAGTAATAATAAATCATGGGATTCCGAGAAGTGATCTTAAGATAGCAGTTCATGATTATAAAGATTTAACGTACCTTGATAAAAAACTCCCTCTTCTCCCTGATTACAGCTGTAGAACCCACGTAATAAATTCTCCCGAAGAAGATATCTGGATTCATTATATGAGTCATGAATTTCTCGGACTGACAAAAGAAGAGCTTGAGAAATATTATTACAGCAATAACCCAGATTTGAAGAAAATATTTGACGAAAAAATATTGTAAAATGCCATTTAAACGTTTTATCCATGTACTAATTCTTTTTATTTCTGCATTTCGAGCCTTTCCGGCGGATAATTCATTAATTTATTCAAATTATCCCGAAGGGAGATATTTTGAGAATATATATCTGGATTTTAAATCCAGCTCCACTGGTCTGTTAAAATATTATATTAAGGGGAATGATCCCGCAAAGGAAGTTATATATTCTGAGCCGTTATTTCTTTCTTCCATGTCTGGAGAAAAAAAGACATACACGATTACTGCTTTTCTTTATCAAGAGTCAAAGATCCTTGATTCTACTA
>JANTGS010000190.1 GCA_024762795.1 Flavobacteriaceae bacterium
AGAATTACTCGAGCATTCTAAAAAAACCGGAATTAAATATGGAGTGGCTTTTAATGCAGGAATAGGATTTCCTATTACAAATGATTCTACATTAATGGCAAACTATAATCTGTATAAAGATTATCCGGTCTATATCGCCATGCAGGCAGAAGGGCGAGAATGGGTAAATATGTTTTTAAAGGAGAGTATTGCAACTTTCGATTATATTTTTACGGATGCGATGACGTGGACCGATAAAAAAGGAAGGAGAATGCGACTGTGGATGCCCAAAGAGGTTTATGTTGATGATCAGGATGATTTTATGGATCAGCTTGTGGATAAGATCGTTTATGTGATGGAGAAAGAACCCATTGACATATATGTGAATTCTACCTATTTACCTGAGATTCTTCAACCAGAATACGATAAACTTTGGACTGATAAAAGAATGGATCGCGTAATCAATGCTGCGGTTAAAAATCATATTGCCGTTGAGATCAACGCCCGTTTTAAGATTCCGTCGGCCACATTTATTAAAAGAGCCAAAGCTGCAGGGGTAAAATTTAGTATGGGTACCAATAATATGGATAAAAATCTGGGTACTCTGGATTATGCCATAAAAATGATAGAGGAATGTGATTTAAAACCCGGAGATTTTTTTAAGCCCAAAAAGAAGTGATTGTAAAACATTGAAAATGAGAAAATATTCTTTAATCAAATATGCAACAGTATTGGCATTGATCATGATGATAAATTTTGCAGGAAGTCAAAAGGAAAAACAATTGTATTCCATTCTAGAGGTTTATGATATTTCAACAAATAAAAGAACGATTATTTTAAAAGAGGAAATATATTTTGAAGCCCCTAACTGGAGTAGAGATGGGAAATACTTGCTGATTAACAGCTCTGGGAAACTTTATAAGGTTGATTTGGAGAAAAAGAAAAGAGAGTTAATTAATACGGGTTTTGCTGATCAGTGCAATAATGATCATGGGTTTACTCCCGACGGTAAACAAATTTTGATCAGTCATCATGATGACACGGTTGATTTACAGGGAAAAGAAAGCTGGAAGAACTCTAAAATATACAAATTATCAGCAGAAGGAGGCACTCCTCAGGTAATTACTAAAAACTTCCCCTCTTTTTGGCATGGTATTTCTCCTGATGGACAAACTTTGGTTTATACGGCAGAGCGGAAAAATATTTTCAATATTTATGCTATTGACATCAACGGAGGAATAGAAAAGCAGTTAACCAATACCCCTGTATTGGATGATGGTCCTGATTTTTCTCCCGACGGAAATACTATTTACTACAATTCATTCGATTCCGGTAGTATGGAGATCTGGAGAATGACAAAGGATGGCAAAGCTCATGAAATGCTTACAGATGATCAATATTCCAACTGGTTTCCACATCCAAATCCAAATGGAAAGAATTTTGTTTTTATCTCCTACGAGAAAGATCAGGGGCAAAACCATCCTGCTATGAAAAAGGTAAGTTTAAAACTTTTCGATCTTCAATCTAAATCGATTAAAACCCTATGTAGTTTTACGGGGGGTCAGGGAACAATCAATGTGCCTTCATGGTCGCCTGATGGTTCTGAATTTGCTTTTGTTTCTTATGTTTATTCTTATTGATTTTGTTCGACTTTATTTGATATCTTTGAAGATTAAATTTTAAAATCAATAAAAATTAAATAAATGAGAAAAATAGTTATTCTTCTTGTACTTTTCATGAGTGCAGGAACATTGTTTGCACAAAAAGTAATGACTCCGGAACTTCTGTGGAAATTAGGCAGGGTAAGCCCGTTGGGTATCGTTAACGATAATAAAAATGTGATTTATCGCGTAACTTATTACAATGCAGCCGATAATTCAAAATCATCAAAGCTTTATAGTATACCCTTAAAAGGTGGAAATGCCAAATCAATTGAAAATACAGCTGATTTATTACCGGATCATAAACTGTCTCCAAACGGGAAATACAAGATCATCATTAAAGAGGTTCCTTTAGTAAAGATGACCGGAAAAGAATTTTATCCTTCAATGGATAAATCAAATGTGATGATTATTACCGATCTTAGTTACCGGCACTGGGATACCTGGGAAGATGGAAAATTCAGTCATTTGTTTTTAAAAAAGAATAATTCCGATGAAGCTCCGATTGACCTGATGCCGGGAGAAAAATATGATTGTCCGCAAAAACCTTTCGGTGGAAGCAGTGATTATTTATGGCATCCCGACAGTAACAAAATACTTTACGTTACCAAAAAGAAATATGGTAAAGCATATGCCATCAGTACCAATACAGATATTTATGAATATGATATTGCTACTCAAAAAACTAAAAATTTAACCGAAGGTATGGAAGGTTATGATACTTCACCTTCTTTTTCTGTTAATGGTAACCTTGCCTGGTTAAGTATGAAACGCGAAGGTTATGAGGCTGATAAGAACGATATCATTGTTGATAACAACGGAATAAGAATGAATCTAACTAAACAATGGGATGGTACGGTAAATTCTTATCGATGGAGTAAAGATGGTAAATCGATCTATTTTAATGCTCCTGTCCGGGGAACTGTGCAGTTGTTTAAAGTGGATTATCCAGGGAAAAGTAGAAAAATGCCTGTGGTTAAGCAAATTACAAAAGGACAATTTGATGTTAGCAGACTGGTAGGTCAGGTGGGAGATGAATTTGTAGTAGGTAGAAATGATATGAACCATGCCCGGGAATTGTATGTGGTGAATCTGAAATCGGGTGAAATGCGACAACTCACTCATGTAAACGATAAGCTTTATTCAGGAATTCAATTGAGTAAAGTAGAGAAACAAATCGTTAAAACCACTGATGGAAAAGATATGGTGGCCTGGGTGATCTATCCTCCAAATTTTGATAAAAATAAAAAATATCCTGCTTTGTTATATGCGCAGGGTGGTCCGCAAGGCGCTTTATCACAATTTTATTCCTTCCGCTGGAATTTTCAGTTGA
>JANTGS010000191.1 GCA_024762795.1 Flavobacteriaceae bacterium
ACGGGAAAAAACATTTGCATGAAGAAAAGGCCGTAACACTGGCTTGTGCCGATTGTCATTATAAAGATAAACCGGAAACAATTGCCTATAAAGAGCTTGATGCCGAATCCTCACTGGTTTTTTTACACAGAAAATACAAGCATCAGGATAAAAAGATGTTAAAGGTCAAAAAAGACGGGCATCCGTTGGTGAATACTTTTGTAGATGAGGAGGGAGCTGTTTTTTTATTGGGAAAAGGAGATCAGCAGTTGCACCCTGTAAAAAAACAGAGCGAGATTTGTGCACGGGATCTGGCGCATACCGATCTGGCCTGTTCCAGTTGTCATTCGCAATGGGCACCGCGCTGTATTGGTTGTCATAATGCATTTGAAAAGAATGCTGAAAATGCTTATGATCTTCTCGATAAAAAGAATATTAAGAATCACTGGGTAGAATATGTTTCCGAATTTGGGGCACAATTAACGGCTATGGGGGTGCGTGAAAATTCAGAGGAAAGGAAGATCGAACCTGCCATACCGGGCATGATCATGACGATAGATCATAGTAGTTTTGAAGGAGGAAAAGATAAAACCAGTTTTCACAGGTTGTATGCTCCTAATTCACCACATACTACCGGTAAAGAAGTAAGAAGCTGTAAATCCTGCCATACAGATCCTGCCGCCATAGGTTACGGAATGGGAGAGCTGAAATATTCGACCGCCTCCGGAAAAGGAAAGTGGACCTTTAAACCTCTTTATGATAACAATCCGAATGATGATCTGCCGGAAGATGCCTGGATTCCTTTTTTAGGACAACAAAAGGCAAAGGTTGTTTCCACCAGAACCGATTTCAGACCTTTTACAGTTAAAGAACAAAAACGAATTTTACTGGTGGGAGCCTGTTTGCAATGTCATCAGGAAGATTCCGAAGTGATAAAGCAGACTTTAACCAAAGGATTTGATCCTGTTTTGTTAAAACGAAGTAAGCAATGTATTTTACCTGAAAATTAATAAATGATGCCCGATAAAAATAAAGCCCGGATTTTTACCATTCTTTTTGTAATAGTTGTTTTTATTGATCTTATTGCCATAGCTTTTCATTATCCTGTTCTGGAAGCAGTGGTTAAACCGATGTTAATGCTCCTGCTGATGGGGGTATATGTTTTTTCTTCGGAGAAAAGGAATAACTGGTATTTGCTGGCACTGGCCTTTTCTTTTTTGGGAGATGTTTTGTTGCTGGATAAGGAAAATATGTTCCTTTTCGGAATTGCCTCCTTTTTAATGACACAGTTGATCTATATCAAATTAATTCTTAAAACAACCGGAAAATCTGAATTGAGGCTAAAAATTATCAGTATAATTCCATTTCTGATCTACATAATCATTTTGCTGACACTTTTAAAGGATAATTTGGGTAAATACCTGATTCCCGTTATAGTCTACGGAATTGCGATCTCTGTTTTTGGAATGGTATCGTTGCATTTATATCTCCAAAGGAAAAGTAAAGTGTCTGTTTTAATGTTAAGCGGAGCGGTATTATTTATTCTTTCCGACAGTATGATCGCCTTAAATAAATTTTATGAACCCCATGAGTTCTACCCTGTTGCCATAATGTTAACCTATACACTGGCACAATATCTTATTTTAAGATCGGTAGTTGGGGCCAGATTAAGTTAAAAGTAAAAAGTCAAAAGATTTAAGGTAGGTTGAAAGCCTGCCTACCGTTTAGGTAGGTCGAAAGTCGAACCCGCCTACGGCGAGGCGGGAGTCAAAAGTTTAAGATTTTCTTGTGTAATTTAGGGGTAGGCACTTGTCAATAAATTTTACTTAAAGACTTTTTTCTTATTATAATTTACTCTCCTTAGCGATAGTGTTAAAGGAGAAACAACGAATGGAAGACGGTTATTAATAACAATAAAGGAAACGATTATAAGATTCTCACTTCATGCTTACGGAAGATAAATGTGTGGGAATGACAGTGTTTAGAAGAACATTCTTTAGTAAATTGTCATCCCCCAGTGTAGTATTCCCCTTTTTAAGACAATTTTAAAGTAGACTTTTTTCTAATATTTTATTATTTTGATGATGATTATTTGATGTTGACTTGTTGGAAACTCGAGGTACGAGGGTTTTCAATAAATCAATATCAGCATATTGTTTTGGTGCTTTAAAACCCAAAGCACTGTGTGGGCGGTAATTATTATAATCCTCCATCCAAACGTCGGTTTGATCTCTGATTTCCATTAAATCTTTAAAGATATAGGCATCTAATACATTTTCTCTGTAGGTTCTGTTAAATCGTTCTATAAATGCATTTTGAGTAGGTTTACCTGGTTGGATATAATGAAAATCAATGTTCATCATGGCGCTCCAATCTCGTATAATATGCGCTATAAATTCAGGCCCATTATCCATTCTAATCTTTCTAGGAACTCCTCTTTTTTTGGTTAATCTGTTTAAAACATACACTACCTTTTTACTGGGTATTGAATAATCTACTTCAACATGTAATGCTTCTCTGTTATAATCATCCATCACATTAAAGGATCTGATCTTTCGTTTGTTCTCTAAAGCATCACTTACAAAATCAATACTCCAAGTATCATTAATTTTAGATGGTACTTGTAACGGCTCTTTGATTCTATTTGGTAAACGTTTCTTCTTTTTCCTCCTTAAACTTAATCCCATGGTTTGATAAACTCTAAAAACTCGTTTATGATTCCATGCTGCCCCCTGATTTCTTATACGATGATAACTCAACCAAAATCCTTCTTGTGGATGCTCGTCTACATTTTTATTCAAAGCATCTATAATTGCTGAATCATCTTTCTTTTTTGGCTTGTGATAATATCCCGATTTACTTAAACTTAACACCTTACACGCCCTGTGAATGCTACATGTCTTTACTTTGT
>JANTGS010000192.1 GCA_024762795.1 Flavobacteriaceae bacterium
GTGTTGCTTAATTGATAATTCTTTCCCATCAATTTTAATCCTGCTTTTTTTTCTGTCGAATAGAATCTTGATTGTTCTATTATGATCGCTTAAAGAAAATTCAGAGTAAAATAAATTGTTCGGGGTTTTATCAACTTCAAGTTTCTCTTTTGAATCCTCATCTACAATCGCAAAAAGAAATTTATCATCATTATCATAAAAATGCCAAACGGTACCTAAATTCGGATTAGTGAAAAAATCATACTGGATACGTTCTCCTTCGAACTGAGGTAAAAATATGAGTATAAAAATAAACCCGATAAAATTACGGATAGAATGACTCAGTGCTGTAGTCCAGAATGCAGTAAAATGTGACTTATTTATCCAGTGCGCATATGTGAATGCTAGATAAAATCCAGCGACAATTCCTGCTGCTATTCCAACCTGCCAGCTAATAAATAAATGAGCCACTGCAAATAATAAAAAAGAAATAGCGATTTGAATAGAAAAACTAATTTTGAACCATTTAATAATTGAGATAGGGATAGTCTGAAAAACCAGCGTTTCAATTAATGGGGTTAAAATTACAAGTAAAATAAATAGTCTATTGACGGTCAGATTTACAAATGAACGAATTGGTACGCCCCAAATAAGTTCAATGATAGAACCTACAATAAAACTCAATAAAACAGATTCAAACGTAATCAGGAGACAAAAACGAAGTGGTGAAAGTTTTTGATAGTTCTGAAAGTGAGCTTTAAGAAAATTCATTTTACTTCAAACAATTTTTTATAGTTGCGGGAAGTACCCTTACAAATGCATTACGGTAATTCAAAATAATCTAACAGTGCTTCCTTCGATTTATCCAAATCCTGTATATCCACAATACAGGAAATTGTGGATATACTGCTCGAAATCCCCAGAATGTTTATTTTTGCTTTACCCAAAACGCTAAATAGTTTAACGGCAATCGCCGGCTTCTCACGGAAATGCGGCCCGTAAACACCAATCAGTCCAACATTTTCCGTCTTTTGGATATTAGCACTAATCACTTTTGTTTTATTCTTGATTATATCATCTATCTTACATTTATCGTCGCAATCAACACAAAAAGAAAGCACCGCATTACCCTCTTTATTGGAGGCTTCGGTTATATAGGCCAGATTAATACCTTCCTCTGCAAATACGCTCAGTACTTCTGCAACCGATCCCGGTTTATCTTTGATAGATGCAATTGTATAGAGAGCCAGCTGACGCTGCTCAATGATGCCGCCAATCTTCATTTTGAACTCCCGTTTTGTGGAAACCTTAGGCTAAAAGATGATCCTTTTTCTTCTTTCGATTCCACGTGAATACTTCCGTTATATTTTTCAACAAGCTGTTTTACCAGACTCAACCCCAGGCCTGTTCCGAAATATACGACTTTTTTCGCATTTTGGGAACGGTAAAATTCCTGAAAAATATTCTCACGATCTTCCTCGGCAATACCGATGCCATTATCCTGCACTTCGAGGCAGAGGGCTTTTTCTTTATTGGAAGAATGAATACGAACCCAGCCCCTTTCCTTACCATAGCGCAGTGCATTGCCAATCAGGTTTCCCAGAACTTTTTCCATATCTCCTTCTTCGGCTTCGACATAGGGATTGGAGGCCTGTAAATTCAACTCAAATGAAATATTTTTTTGGGATGCCGTTATAGCTTCCCCTTTTACGAGTTCTGCAATCAGTGTATGCATATTCACGCGCTGCAGCGGTTTTGCCTGATTCTTGCTGCGAATATGCGTGAGTTCCAGAAGCTCGCTTATCATGTTCAGCATTTGCTCGGAACGTTTTCCTGCTTTGCTTAACAGCGCTACCGCTCGCTCGTCAATGCTACCCGAGTACCCTTTCAGAACAACATCAAGAGTCGATTTAACCGCAATTACCGGCGATTTTAGTTCATGAGAAGCAAATTGAAAGAAGGTTGTTTTTTGTTTATCCGCCTCAATCAGACGGCGATTCTGGCGGTCGATAATGCGTTTGCTATTACGGTAGATTTTCATAAATCCGGTGCAAATATAGGTCGTAGAAAATATGGTAATAATAAAAACGAGATTGGTAAGCAGAACATACATATTGTTATGATAAATATGCGGATCAAAAAGCAGATAATGGGGAATCAAATGAAAAGATTCCAGTAATACTAAAGTGGAAAAAAGGAAAACAATAAAAAAACTATATAAAAAGGCAGAAAACCGGCTGAATAAAATACTGCTTAAAACGGCGTGAAAAATAAAAAAAAGAAAGGCCGGATTTTCGATTCCTCCGGAAAAATGCAAAATAACCACGAGGAATAGAAGGTCCAGAACTATATGAACATGAAGCAAACGCAATTCGGTACGTAAAGCATAATCTTTCCACAGTTTCAGAACGACGTAGTAAAGTATGTTTACAACGCTAAGACTACCGAGGAGATACCAAAGTGCTTTATAATGAAGATTGATATCGGTAAAATAAAACGCACCGGCTGTGGCAAGAAGATAACCGAAAATAGCCAGCCAGCGTAAACGGATAGACCAGTGAATCCGGGCCAGCAAAATATCGGTATTTAAAAAAGGAAACCGTTCTTCGAATGGAATTGAAACTTTCAAATTTAGATCCGGGTATCATAATGACTTTATATCATTCTCAGCACATCAACAGAAGCCATTTGTAAAAAATTTACCTCGATACAAATGACTCTTGCCATAAATTACAAAATTTTAGTTCGCAATTGTACTATAAAAAAATTAAAATCCCAGATTTTTCTTAACCGTTTCAATTAATAAATCGGGATCGATAGGTTTGGCGAGAAATTCCTGAACCGGTAAAAAATCCTGATCTTTTTCTTTATCGAAACTAAA
>JANTGS010000193.1 GCA_024762795.1 Flavobacteriaceae bacterium
GGGGAGGCTGACGTTACTTTTCCTTCAACACTACCCAAAGAATATTCTATTAAGCAATATACCCATGAGCATGATGATATTGAAGAAAAGTTATACGATCTTAAAAACATTATAATCAAATATCTGACAACTTCCAGAAACCACCCCCTTTGTAGCAAAGTAATCTCATCACTGTTTATACTCGAAAAAGATATAAACGATCACAGCCGGATTGAAGATAAAGTCCTTATTCCAAAAGTGGTTTTTATGGAAGAAAAGTTGGGAAAACAAGCATAAGAAGAAAAAAACAACCAACTTCTATGACTGATGTAAAATTCATTATAGCATCTACTTCCTATCTGCTTGCAAAAGGCATTGTTTCTATTTTAAGCGAAATAACAGACAGGGACACTTTCCGGACAATTAATGACAAACAAGAATTGTTGCCTGTTTTGAAGACCGGAAAGCCACAAGTGCTTTTTCTTACTGAGGAAATGGCAGATAAGGAAATTATTAAGAGTTTACACCATCTGAAAAATTTATCGCAAAAACCCCGGACTGTATTGCTGATATGGAGAAAAACAGTACCTGAAGAGATGCTGAGAATTACAGATAATGCAGTTGACATATTTGATGCCAGAGAAAACTTAATTAACCTTTTTCGTGAAATCCTGTCAGAAATCATCCCCTATGCCGGTACCGGGAAAATTTCATCTACCCTGACAAGACGCGAAAAGGACATCTTAAGAGAAGTTGCTATAGGTCAGACAAATAAGGAAATTGGCGAGAAACTTTTCATCAGTACGCATACGGTAATCACGCACAGAAAGAATATCACACAAAAACTTGGGATTAAAACCGTTTCGGGTTTAACGGTTTATGCAATTTTAAATAAGATCGTAAGTCTTGATGAGATCCCCGGTAAGGAAAATTTAGCGACAAATTAACCTATCCACCTATCAAACGGAGAATGATAAATAACCGGACGCTTAAATTTTGATCCCCATAAATAAAACATCATCCACCTGGTCAAAGTCACCTTTCCAGATCTCAAAATTTTGTTTGATGTGACGAAATTGCTCTGTCATATTCTTGTTATGAATATCATCCAAAAGATTCTTTAACCGCAACATTTTTAGCTTCTTTCCATTGGGCCCGCCAAACTGATCGGGATAACCATCTGAAAACATATAAACCACATCTCCCTTTGCAAGGTGATATTCCTGATCTTCAAATACTTTTTCCATGTAAACTTCACCCCCGATTGAACTTCTGTTTCCCCTGATATAATACTGCTCTCCCTTGTGGAACATGATAATGGGTCTCATAGCAGAGGCAAAAATCATATGATTTTTTTTCATATTAAATTCACATACTATTATATCCATGCCGTCATTAGAAGTGTGGACTTCCAGATTTTGATTCAGAGACCTGGTTATTTCATCATCAAGAGCACCAAGCAGTTCTGAAGGTTTAATATTCTTGTCTCTGCTAACAATATCTTTGATAAGAGTTGATCCGATCATGGACATAAAGGCCCCGGGAACTCCATGTCCTGTAGAATCGGCACAAACCACCAGGAATCTGTCTTCAGTAATTTGTTCCCACCAGTAAAAATCGCCACTTACAATATCCCGTGGCTGGTAGTACACAAAAGATTCAGGAAAATTATTTTTTAACTTTTGAAGAGAGGGCAGAATACTTGCCTGGATTCTCTGTGCATAATTAATACTGTCGGTGATCTCTTTATTTTTTAATTCAATTTCATCTTTTTGTTCCACCACTTCTTTTGTCCGGGCAGTTAATTCAGACTGCAGGTAAGCTTCCAGTTTTTTATGGTTCCGTTCCCTTATTTTAATAATAAGTACGACCACACCAACCAGTACCAGTATGATCAAACTGATAAACCACCATGTTTTCCAAACCGGTTTCCTGATAATCAGGAGAAAGCCGACAGGTTTTTCCGAAGGCGTATATTCTTCATTAAAGGCAATCACCTTAAATTCATAAATACCATCCTCAAGGCGCTTATATACCGCGTTTCGCGATGTACCCGGAACAGACCAGTCATTATCATAGTTTTCAAGCTTATAGCGATAATTAACCCTTTCGGGATTTTTAAAACTCAAACCGGTGAAATCGATTTTCATCTCATACCTGGCATAAGGAAGTACAATTCGCTCAGAAATAGCCATAGGCCGGTTGTTCATCTTAAGAGCGTTTAAAACAATTTTAGGAGGAACTTTATTCTTTTTCTCTTTCGAAGGATTAAAAATAACCACCCCGTCAGAAGTTCCCAGGAAAAGGATGCCTTTAGGATCAAGAAAAACCGCATTCTGATTGGCATCTCCCATGATCCCTTTTTCTTTTCCGAATGTTTGGATCAACTTTTTCTTTTCTGAAATAAGGCTGTAACCCTGGCGGTGTCCAACCCAGATATTCTCATCTGCGTCAATCTGGATACTGTAACAATAATCGGATTTTAATCCTGACCTGCTATTGATGGCAAAAACTGAATCGTGGGTAAAATGCAATACGCCATTCCCATAAGTTGCCGCCCACACATCCTTGTTTTTGTCAAGAATCAGACTTTTAAATTCAATCCTTTGCTGCGGAGAAGGATAATTTGCTTTTATAAGTTTAAATTCCGGAGAGATATAATACAGGTCATTTGCTGTTGTGGCAAACCATAAATTATGGTGTCCATCAAGGAAAAGGTGAGATATACTGTTATAAGGCAGCTGTGTATTGGTTGTAAAATGTTTTTTGTCGCCATTCAGGAGATTAAAAAAGAAAATG
>JANTGS010000194.1 GCA_024762795.1 Flavobacteriaceae bacterium
TGACAATCAATTCATCCTTTAGGATAAGAGGCGAAAATTGATTATCAGTCATTTACATATCAAAGTTTAACGGACAATAGTGATTTTTTTATTAAAATTTAATAAAACAATTCATATATTTAGAAGATTAAAGAAAAATATACTAAGTGTCTTTTCATCCTTTAAAAAAACCTTTTAATATTACATATTTCATAAGACAAAAAGGTGAATTACAAAAAACATAATCAATTATATATGAAGTGTTTACATCTTTCTTTAAGGATCTCAAAATTTGGCTTTTTATTAATATTCTTATCCGTATTACTATCGTGCAGCACTTCTAAAACAGGCAAAGAATCTGCTAATACAAAAAAATGGGATCTTATCTGGGAAGATAATTTTGAAAAAGACCATTATCTAGATCCCTCAAAATGGAATGTTATAGAAAGAAATACAGCCGACTGGGGAAATTACATGTCGGATAACAAAGATTGTATATGGATCAAAGACGGAAAACTTATTTTAAGAGGAATTATAAATAAGGACCTAACAAAAGATACGGTTCCCTATCTTACCGGGGGAGTAAACACCAAAGGTAAATTCTCCTACCAGTACGGTAAAATAGAGATCCATGCCAAACTGGAAAATGCCAAAGGTGCCTGGCCGGCCATGTGGATGCTTGCCGATCAACCCATATACGGTAAATACCCCAGAAATGGTGAAATTGATCTGATGGAGCATCTTAACTTTGAGGATCAGATCTACCAGACGGTTCACTCCTATTACACACTGGAATTAAAACAGGATAAAAATCCGCCCCACTATAAAACAACCCGGGTTGAAACAGAAAATTACAACACCTATGGCTTGGAATGGTATCCCGACAAACTGGTCTTCACCCTTAACGGAAAAGAAACTTTTATATACCCACGTGTTAGAAATACCGATCCAACACAATGGCCTTTTGATCAGCCTTTTTATATCATGATCGATATGCAATTAGGTGGCTCATGGGTAGGTAAAGTAGAGGCTAAAGATCTACCTGTGCAAATGATCATCGATTGGGTAAAAGTTTATCAACAAAAGCAATAAGATTATGAAAAGAATTACAGTTCTATTATTATTTCTGATCGCATCAGTACTAACCGCACAAAAAAAATACCAACCTACCTGGGAATCGCTGGATTCCAGACCTGTAGCAGAATGGTTTGGTAATGCTAAATTCGGCATCTTTATTCACTGGGGCCCTTATTCGGTTCCGGCATGGTCTCCAAAAGGTACCTATTCCGAATGGTATCAATATTGGTTACAGAACAAAACACTTTTTGGCAATGGAAAATATAAAGGGGATGAGGTTGCAAAATATCATGACTCGACCTACGGTAAAGATTTCTCTTATTACGATCTTGCCCCGATGTTCAAAGCCGATCTGTTCGAACCGGATGTCTGGGCAAAACTTTTTAAGGAGGCAGGTGCAAGATACATTGTGCTTACCTCAAAACACCATGACGGATTTACACTTTGGCCCAATAAACAGGCCAATGACAGAGGCTTTGCATGGAACAGTATGGAAGTGGGGGCTAAAAAGGACCTCGTGGGAGAATTATCGGAATCTGTAAAAAAAGCCGGTATTAAAATGGGACTTTACTATTCTCTCTACGAATGGTATCATCCACTATGGAAAACCGATAAGTCACGCTATGTTGATGAGCACATGTTACCCCAGATAAAAGATCTGGTGGAAAGTTATAAACCCGATATTCTTTGGACTGATGGAGAGTGGGAACTGACCGATAAACAATGGAGATCGAAAGAATTTTTAAGCTGGCTGTTTAATGAATCCTCAGTAAAAAAAACCATTGTGATCAACGACCGCTGGGGAAAGGGAATACGTAAAAAACACGGCGGTTATTTTACTACGGAATACGAATCGGAAGCCCCTGAATTTCAAAAACCCTGGGAAGAATGCCGTGGTATGGGATTCTCTTTCGGATACAATCAAAATGAAGATGCCTGGGATTACAATTCACCAAGGGCGTTGGTTTTGATGCTGGTTAATATTGTAAGTACCGGAGGAAACCTGCTTCTGGATATCGGCCCGGATGCCAGAGGAAAGATCCCTCCTATTATGCAGGAACGTCTTTTACAAATGGGAGCCTGGTTAAAGATCAACGGAGAGGCTATTTACAATACTCATCCCTGGAAAAGATCTTTTCAATGGTCAGAAGGCAAGCAGGATTACAAACCCAAACAACATTATCTGGGAGGTGATTTTATCTTAAAACAAACTGTGGATCCGGAACCCGGATATGCCGTAAAAGAACTATTCTTCACCCAGAATAAAGAGGCCCTCTATATCATATCCCCAAAATGGCCCGGTAAAGAGATCCTTGTAAAAGATCTGAAACTGATAAAAGATCAGAAGATAACTTTTTTAGCTACCGGTGAACAACTCAAATGGAAACAAGCGGGTAATAATCTGATCATTACAATGCCCGAATATCAACCCAACAAGCTAAAGGATACTGATAAATACGCCTTTATTTTTAAAATTTCTAAATAATTATCAGATGAAGGAAATTACATATTTTGCTCTTTTATTACTGATTCTAACGTCGTGCAATCAAAAAAAAGATGACCTGTCACTACTTATACCAGTGTCAAACAACATTAAAATAGACAGTACTGACACCAAAGATTCTATTGTTTTAAAGGCGGCACATGTTGTACCTTCAGAAAACCAGTATAAAGCTCTTAAAAACGAATTT
>JANTGS010000195.1 GCA_024762795.1 Flavobacteriaceae bacterium
CTATTGCGATTTAGTAATTTTGCGATTCATTTCAAAAAAACATCATGAACACTGCAAAAAAGGTCAAATCGGCATTGATTTCCGTATTTCATAAAGATGGTCTCGAGCCGATCATTAAAAAGTTAAATGAGCTGAATGTAACTATTTATTCAACCGGAGGAACCGAGAATTTTATCAAAAGTTTAGGAGTGGAAGTGGTTCCTGTTGAGGATCTTACTTCTTATCCGTCTATATTGGGAGGAAGAGTTAAAACCTTACATCCTAAAGTCTTTGGCGGTATTTTAAGCAGAAGAGATCATGTGGGAGATGTGGCTCAGCTGGATCAGTATGAGATTCCTGAGATCGATGTGGTTATTGTTGATCTCTATCCGTTTGAAGATACCGTAGCCAGTGGTGCCAGTGATGTGGATATTATTGAAAAGATAGATATTGGAGGTATTTCTCTGATTCGTGCGGCAGCAAAGAATTTTAAAGATGTGGTTTGCGTTTCCTCGATGAATCAGTATGATGAATTTTTAAATATCCTTGAAGAAGGAAAAGGCAAAATCACACTCGATCAGCGTAAGAAATTCGCAGCAAAGGCTTTTGCGGTTTCAAGTAATTACGATACAGCCATTTTTAAATATTTAAATGAAGATGAGGTTGCTTTCAGAGAAAGTTTTAATAAAGTAAGTCCTCTTCGTTATGGAGAGAATCCACATCAAAAAGGATATTTTTATGGAGATCTGGATGGATTATTCGAAAAACTACATGGGAAAGAATTGTCTTATAATAATTTACTTGATGTTGATGCTGCCGTAAACCTGATGAATGAATTCCGTGGTGAAAAGCCAACATTTGCTGTTATGAAACACAACAACGCCTGTGGTATTGCACAAAGAGATACCATTCTTCAGGCTTATGTAGATGCATTGGCGGGAGATCCGGTTTCTGCTTTTGGGGGAATTCTGATTGCAAATACTAAAATTGACAAGGCTACGGCCAAAGAAATTCATAAATTATTTTGTGAAGTTGTGATCGCTCCCGAATATGATGAGGAAGCTTTAGAGGTCCTAAAAGGAAAAAAGAACAGAATAATTTTGGTTCAAAAAGAGATCAACATGCCGGCAACACAGTACAGAACGGCATTGAATGGTGTATTGTATCAGGAAAAAGACAATATTACCGATGACAGATCTATGTTAAAGCCGGTAACAGAACTACAGGCCTCTGAAAAGGAGATCGAGGATCTGTTATTTGCCTCCAAGATCTGTAAGAATACCAAATCAAATACCATTGTGCTTGTAAAAGATATGCAGCTGTGTGCAAGCGGTACCGGGCAAACTTCCCGTATCGACGCACTGAAACAGGCTATTGAAAAGGCTAATCATTTTAATTTCGACCTTAAAGGTGCTGTCATGGCAAGTGATGCATTCTTCCCCTTCCCCGATAGTGTTGAAATTGCCGATCAGGCAGGTATAAAAGCCGTAATTCAGCCCGGAGGATCTATCAAAGATCAGCTGAGCATTGATTATTGCAATGCGCATAAAATGTCTATGGTATTTACCGGGATTAGACATTTTAAACACTAAGAAAAGAAAAACATTAAGTGAGGTAAATTTTTTAAGAAATGTTCTGAGCCTGATTATTTTAATTGGGTAATTTTCTTACATTTGCCTAACTGCATTATTAACTATTTAATTAGGAGGGAAATTTATGGGTTTTTTTGATTTTTTGACCGAAGATATCGCTATTGATTTGGGTACCGCAAATACGTTGATCATTCATAAAGGGAAAGTTGTGGTAGACAGTCCGTCAATTGTAGCTAAGAACAGGGCTACAGGAAAGATCATTGCAATTGGTAAAGAAGCCAACCTGATGCAGGGGAAAACCCACGAAAATATTAAAACCATACGTCCGTTAAAAGATGGGGTAATTGCTGATTTTGAGGCCTCTGAACAGATGATCAGAGAATTTATCAGACAAATTCCTACCATTAAGAATCGTTTTTTCCGACCTTCTTTAAGAATGGTTATTTGTATCCCTTCAGGAATCACAGAAGTGGAAAAAAGAGCTGTACGCGATTCGGCCGAGCAAATGAATGCCAAAGAGATCTATCTGATCTACGAACCAATGGCAGCAGCGATCGGTATCGGTATTGATATCATGCAACCCCGGGGAAATATGATTATCGATATAGGCGGGGGTACTACGGAAATTGCTGTAATCGCTTTAAGCGGTATTGTTTGTGATAAATCGGTTAAAGTAGCAGGAGATGTATTTACCAATGATATTGCCATGTACATGCGTACACAACACAACCTTTATGTTGGGGAAAGTACAGCGGAAAAGATTAAAATTGAGATCGGTGCTGCTACCGAAGATCTGGAAACACCACCGGATAATATGAAAATTCAGGGAAGAGACCTGTTGAGCGGAAAACCAAAACAGATTGAAGTAACTTTCCGTGAAATTGCCAAAGCTCTTGAAAAATCTATTCTAAGAATTGAAGATGCTGTAATGGAAACCCTGGCGGATACACCACCTGAGCTGGCTTCGGATATTTACAATACCGGAATTTATCTGGCCGGAGGAGGGTCAATGCTCCGCGGTCTCGACAAGCGTCTTTCCAGAAAGACAGATCTTCCTGTTTATGTAGCTGAAGATCCTTTAAGAGCAGTGGTTAGAGGTACCGGAACTGCTTTAAAGGATATTGAAAAAT
>JANTGS010000196.1 GCA_024762795.1 Flavobacteriaceae bacterium
CGCCTCACACGGAGCCACAAAGCCACGAAGGATAATGCTTTTAACCAAAAAAAGATTCTGTCTTACTTGGTGCCTTTGTGGCTTTGTGTGAGAAATGATTTTGCCATGTGACAAAAATTGTCACTACAATTGCCAAAAATTGACAGTAAATCATGAAATTTATTTATTGTTATTACTGTGCACTCAACACACTATCTGAAAAAATCTATTAATTTATCACTAAACCCAAGCAAGTAATCAAAACTATATGCGTATGAATCAGATATGAAACAATAAGAAGTTCAGTTGCTTGCAGTGTTCTAATGGGGGGGGCGGTTTTTCTAAGAATCCAGAATGGATAACTCATCATGGTTTTAACTTCTGTGGGTTGAATGTTGGCATAGTGATTGTATTAAAGCTGGATCGTGTTTAGAAAAAAACTTTTTAAGTCAGCTGATTTTTTGGCTAATTTTTCCTCACAGAAAAGGAGATCACAGATGTTAGACAAATTTCGTAATCGTAGAAGTAACCAAAAGGGTTTTACCCTGATTGAACTGCTGATCGTTGTTGCGATCATCGGTATTTTGGCAGCTATTGCTATCCCGCAGTTCGCGTCCTATCGCCAAAAGGCATACAACGCTGCAGCTCAGAGTGATCTAAAGACGATGAAGACTGAGCTTGAAGGTTACTTCACCGATAACTTTGAATACCCCCAAGACTAATCGAGGAGATTATAATATGAAAAAAATTATTATTTTACTGGCAATCGCAATGTTGCTGCCGATGAGTGCTTTTGCAGCTACTGATAATGCTACCGCTGGATCTCGGTTGCAGCTGGATACCGAAGCTCCAACTTTGAATATCGCTGCTTCCCCTGGCGTTTTCATGTACTACGCTGATGATGCTACCACTGACCCACAATGGTACGTTATTGGCACCGTTCATCAAGGTGGAACAAGATTTTATGGTACAGCACAGAACTCAACGACTATTTTTTACCAAGAAGCAACAGGTCCAAAAGTTATAGGTGACTTGACAGGCTTAACTTGGCCTAGCACTGCTGCAGAAACTATCTCTGAAGATTGGTGGTCGGGTACAGGCTGGACTCGCTAATTTTTCAAACGTAATATATTCTATTTACTCCCCTCCCTTTTTCTTGAAGGGAGGGGTAGGTTGTGTCTGTGTTAGCAAAAAAATATTATATCTATGTATTGATTTTCACTCTTCAGTTTTTTTTCCTTCCTGTTTTCTTCAATTTTAATATTAATGCAAAGTTTTTTCTTTTTGCTTTTGTAGTTTCCATTCTGCTGCTTTTATTAGACATTAAAAGCCTGAATTTACACTTTCCACCAATAGTAATAGTCGCCTTGTTTTCTTTGGGTGCTCTTTCCAGTTTCGGGGCATACCATAGGCCTTCTGCTTTTATCGCTACTGGAATTTTTTTACTTCTTCTTGTCTATGGACTTTTGATTTTTCCAAGCATCTTTTCTCGTGGGTTGGATTGTCTCTTTTTCTCACTTTTTCTTGTTTTTATTCAAGTTGTTTCGAGTTTAGGTCTTTACCAATATTTCTCCTTTTTTTTCAGCGGAAAGACCACTGTTCCACTTATTCCATACTTGCTGCCGCCGAATAAAACCCCACGGGTGGCTGGTATTTATGGCCAACCAAATTTATTTGCGCTGTTACTTGTCGTTGGAATACTTGTCTATATTTTTTTGCATTTACACAAAGATATTCTTTTTAAAAGTTCCAATAGGCTGATAATTAAAGCTCGATACTTACCTTTAATGACAACCAGTCTAGTTTTTTTTCTGACAGGATCAAGAGCAGGATTAATAGCATTAGTTTTATCTCTAATGTTTATAGTTTTATTTTTTGCGAGAAGGAATTGGCTATCCAAAGGATCCGTTTTTCGACTGGAGATCATAAATACTTTCCTAGCTATTGCAGTTGCTTATCTAATGTATTTCTTGTTGAATAAATATATGGCGATGCTTCCAGATAGGGGTTTTACAGATGTAGGAATGTCTGCTGATGCGCGTTTTGTTTTCTGGACTGCTTCTTTGCTGATTTTTTTGAACCATCCTTGGATTGGGGTTGGTCTTGACAACTTCAAGTTTTTTCTTCCCAAATATATTAATTCTGCCCATGATTTTTTGGGATTTGCTGAGTACGAGGCTATGGGTTACACACAGTGGTCTCACAATGAATTGTTGCAGTTACTTTGTGAGGGAGGAACTCTGGGTTTAGTCATTGTAGGGATTTTGCTATTTTACTTTTTAAAATTTACAACTCTTTTTCGAAAAAATAAAAACTACTCCTTACGCTATTTCTTTTCCTACTTGTTTCTGCTTCCATTTATTGTCCAGTCAATGTTTTCATGGCCTCTACGCCACCCTTCGTTATTAATACTTTTTTTTAGCTTTATTGGTTCTCTTTTGACGCATTATCCGGGCAGGTCAATTCCCGTTTCCAGATGGAAAGAGAGGCTAGTTCGCAGCCTGACTATATGTGTATTATTGGTCGCCATGTGGGTAGGTTATTCAGGGATCCAAATGGGTTCTTTTTTTCATAACAAAGATTATAAAGATAATGTCCAATCAAGTTTTATCGAGTTTGAACAACTTGAAAAAAATCCATTCCTACAGCATCCATTATTGTTGGAAACTATCCCAACTTATGTAAGAACGGCATATCA
>JANTGS010000197.1 GCA_024762795.1 Flavobacteriaceae bacterium
GCTATCGCCTATACTAATACTTAGTTGTTGTAACCCGTTATTTTTTTACACGTTTGCATACATAATTGGGTTTGAATTTCCTTGTTTAAAATAATGTTCGACTGATTTGTATTTATACTTTTCTCTTATATTCTTTGGTTTAAGATTTTAAAATAGAACATTGGAAAAAATAATGCCAGCACACAACAACTAAGTATTCGTCTCGGCGATAGCCCAGAGATGAATACTATTGTTGACTAACCCGTTTGAGAGTTTATCCCTATGGGTATTTCGATAAGATTATAGATTTATTTTAAGCGAGAGATTCCGGAATTATATTATTTCCTTTTTTGTTTTGGGTATAAGAAGGAGAAAACAAGGATAGATTTAGCTTGTTTTCAATCCATACCGGATCAATTAGAGTAGTTATAGCAGAATTTAGGCAGTATAATTCTATCTCGATCATATCAAGAAAGTTAAACATTTTAAGATTTATTTTTTAATTGTTGCTGCATCCATTTCGTTGGAGGAGGATGGTATTTGTTAAAAGCAAGTATCGTTCTTAAAGTTCCTTTTTTACAACTTGGGCATACATGAAGTAAGGATTTTACTTCTTTTTTGATCTTTTTCTTATTTCCTTTAGATAATTGGTTTTGAAGTTTTTTCAGATGCTTTTTTTTCCATGTACCACTGAGAATTCCATAATGTCTGATACGGGTAAATCCTTTCGGGAGTATGTGTAATGAAAATCTACGGATAAACTCTTTTTGATCAAGAGTCAATATTTCTTTCTTGCCATTTTTCTTGTAATTTTTAAGATGAAAAGAAACACGATTATTTTGATAATCGATATGTGCAATACGGTGGTTGCTAATGGCAACTTTATGAGAATAACGACCTAAATATTCAATTACAGAAAAATTATTTTTAAATGGTTTTTTAGCGTATACCACCCATTCTTTTTCAAAGAGTTTATCAAATAGACTTTGTGGTATATCATTAGAATTCTTTCTGAGTTCAGCAACAAACTTAGCCCTGAAAACATTACTTATAGATTCTACATAAAACAGGAAAGAACCTTTGTTTTTACTTTTTTTCCAAATTCCTTTTTTAGTAACCCCCCCTGCGGGAACAATACAATGCAGATGTGGATGAAGTTGCAGATTTTGTCCCCAGGTATGAAGCAGAGCGATCATGCCGAGTTTGGCCCCAAGATGTTTGGGATTTTCAGCAAACTGAGAAAGAGTTTTCCAGGCAGCTTTAAATAAAGCAGCGTAAACAAAAGAAGGCTGTAAAATACTAAGTTTGTTAAGTTCGTGAGGAATGGTAAAGACCACATGAAAATAAGGCACATCGAGAAGTTCCTCCTCTCTGGCCTGTATCCACTGCTGACGTTTATGGCCCTGACAAGTCGGGCAATGCCTGTTTCTACAACTGTTGTAACTAAGATGTATTCTATTGCAATGATCACATTTATCTATATGACCACCAAGGGCAACAGTACGGCATTTTCTTAAAGCATGTAAAGTTCTACTTTGCCAGGAGTTAAGACATATTTTTTCCAGATGATCCTGATGCCTGTTCAACAGATCAGCCACTTTATATGCAGGTCTCATCTTACGAAGTGTAAAGAGTATCTAACGGACTGTATTTAGGTTTCTTACCCAGGTTTGCTACATGGAGGTAGATCAGTGTAGTTTCAATACGAGCATGGCCTAAAAGTTCTTTGATACTTACAATATCCAAACCATCTTCAAGAAGATGAGTAGCATAGGAATGACGAAACATATGAGCCGTTACCTTTTTTTGGATCCCCGTTTTACTTTTAGCTTCTTTGATAGCCCATCTCACACCGCTTTGGGTGTATTTTCTTGCCTGACCATCCTCGGTAACCTGCGAATTAAACACCCACCGGTATGGATGTTCTGTTTCGAAGTATTTTTTTAATCCTCTAGCCAGAAGATCACTCAGAGGGACATATCGATCATAATTTCCTTTTTGTTTTTTTACAAAAACTGTTTTTCTGTCAAAGTCAATATCTTTTTGTTCCAGATTACAAAGTTCATAATTACGAAGTCCGCACCCGTATAGCATAGCAATAACCAATCGGTGCTTTAAGTATTTTGGAGAAGCAATAAGAGCTTTAACTTCCTGTTTACTTAAAATAACGGGTAGATCATTTTGTCTTTTTATTATGGGAAGACTTAGACTTAAAGAGGTCATATCCATTACCTTGTAGGCAGCTCTTAAACCAAAAATAGTATGTTTAAAGAAACTTTCAGAAGGAGTTTTGTGAAGGTTCTGACAGAGAAAAAGGTAATCGTCAATAGATTCTTTATCCAGATCAACAGGATTTACCTTATAGTGTAAAGCCAAATGGGCCAGAGATCTTTGATAGTTTTTTAAGGTGCTTTCTGCTTTACCATTAATGACAAAATCACGTTCGAGTTTTAAACATAAAGTTTTAAAATCAGGAACTTTTTCAATTGCAGTTTCAACAATTGTTTTACTTTTTTTTGATACATTGCATTACATTTATGATTAGAAACTAAATGTAGCTCTTTTTATCCGGTTGGAAAAAAGCTTCCGACCGTAGGGAGGGTTAGTTCAACAACGTGTATAATTCATTGCTAGTACTCGCCTACTTACGAAAATCCTCGCGGATTTTCT
>JANTGS010000198.1 GCA_024762795.1 Flavobacteriaceae bacterium
ATTTTAATATCTGTTTTTCTTTTATTTATATTGCAATATTTAAATGAACATTATTTGATTTTCTGTATAACTATTTAATCATTAGAAATATATCCAAAAGTTTTTTTGGTTTTGTCAAAAAAAAAGTATATCTTATGCAAAATATATCTTATAAATTCCAAATAAGAAGCATCAATGGAAATATAAATTACGGTCAATTCTACTGAGAAATGGAACAGATAACCGGCTTTTAAAGCTCAACTGTTCCGGTTTTCAATAAAAGTACTTTTATTTCAAAACCACCTTATTGAATAAAAGTATGCTTCTCTCCTCCTGATTCAATTAACATCCTGATTCAAATAAAGTTTTTTCAACTAATAATCATTAGTATGATCAATCGCTTGTTAATAGCAATCAGGAACGAATTAAATGAGTTCATAAAGGTAAAAGACCCGACGAATTTTGACACACAGGATATCGTGGTACTATCAAACCTGGTTGACCAAAACGGAAAACTTGTATTTACCACTTCCACCAATAACCAGAGTGAACACAAGATTGTCATTACGCTGGTAAATGTTGAAGAGGACAGAACCTTTAAGGACCAGACAAATTTCAAGAAAACAGCCCAACATTCTGTCATTACACGAAACCCGGATATCTACATTAACCTGAGTGTGTTATTTACAGCCTACTCAACTTCTTATGAAACCTCTTTGCTCATTCTGGGTTATGTAATCGGGTTCTTTCAAATGAAAAACTTCTTCAATCCTCAGAATACACCCGCTCTGATGGGAGTGGTTGAAAATGCCTCTGTAATCCTGGAAACTTTATCAGCAGAACAAAATAATCACCTCTGGGGTTACCTTGGAGCGAAATACATGCCATCCCTTGTGTACCGCATGAAGATGCTGACCGTACAAGAGGGACAAATTCAGACTGAAGGTCCGCCGGTTACAAAGATTATGGAAAAATTTGAGGAAAAAAACAACCAGGTATGAGCAACATTATTTTCAATAAATTGATGAGCATTGATCTCATGCACGAATTTTATGCAAATGGTATTTGCAACGACCTGATTATTGCCCCCTCCCCTTCCTCTCAAACCATCCTTCGTAATTATGGAATACTTTTTAAGTCTACTACAAAAGGGGCTGTTTTATTGTATGAATCACCAGATGAGAGCGGAACTGCAAAGCTACCAATTGATAAAAAGCTAAAACTTACCTTCTTCTTTAATTCTTGCAATTCGTTTTTCACAAATTTTACCCAGCTTGATTTTAGTAATGAACCCGGCTCACTTTATTATTTTAACAACCTGAGCCCGGCCATTTCCGGACAAAACCATACAATTGTGGATTCAGGACTTACCGCACCAATTCCACTGATTACAAAAGATCTGAAGGTCATAAAAAAATCAGGTCTGGTAAAATATATTCTTCTTACTGACCTTGCCGGACTGAATACCAAACTCTTATTTCCACCTGAACAGGATGATTTTGTTATAAAACTTTCAGAAACAGGTGCAGGTCCTTACACAATAAAGCAGTATGATAACACAGATTCTCAGGTTGGGACATCATTTCATTTTTATTACAACAATGAACTAAAAGGACAGATTCCATTTGCAGTATTTGAATTACATATTGATAAAACATACGATGTGTCAAATCCCATAAATCTGGTTTTCAAATTTAAAAGCAGGGAAACTTTCTGGAGGTATAAAATTCTTAAAAATAAAGCCGGAACACCATTATCAACAGATGATTTCACTTCTACAACACTATCCGTTGACCATGAACCCGATAACCCTGCAGATAAAATAGATTTCCAAAATCCTTCCGGCACCAATCCAATCATTATTAAGTCTGTTGGGAAGATCAAACTTAGAGAAACCGGTTATGATAAAATAAGACTTTATAAGAACAGCAACATCTTAAATTCGAATTTACCCAATCCTTCTGCAAAAAAGATTGAGCATGAAGGAACAGATTGGTACTCAGATATATATGTTTATGTTTATGTTTAATTAATAAAAATAGTATTATGGCTACTTACAAAACACCAGATGTTTACATTAAGGAGATTTCCATTTTCCCACCCTCAGTGGCTGAGGTGGAAACAGCGATTCCCTGCTTTATCGGATACACCGAAAAAGCTAAAAAGATCAAAAAGAATGATCTCCACCTCAAAGCGGAGAAGATTAAATCCATTGCTGATTATAATGAATTGTATGGCGGCGGACCTCCTCTGAGTTCTATTAATGTTGTACTTGATTCAAATAACAATGCAAGTGAAGTCGATTTGACGCAAAAATATTATACGTATGACTGTGTCCGGATGTTTTTTAACAACGGCGGTGGAAAATGCTACATTATTTCCTGTGGCATGTATGGTGAAGATGTTAAATTGACGGATACCAGATCAGGAACAGTGAAATATGGCATGGAGGAAGGCCTGAAAACATTAAAGAAAGAAGATGAACCTAGCATGATCGTCTTTCCGGATGCGGTACTCCTTTCTACGAACGGATTGTACGATTTGCAGCAAAAAGCCTTGTCTCAGTGTGGCTCGCTTCAGGACAGAGTGCTTATTGCCGATCTGAAGAATACAGGAGACCTTGATGCGGATGTGAATGAATT
>JANTGS010000199.1 GCA_024762795.1 Flavobacteriaceae bacterium
AGGGCTCAAAGTAAACACGAAGAAAGTTATCAGTCAGGATACTATTATTTACGATAAATCCGGAGTTCCGAATTTATACCAGGATGGCTCTTCTAACGACAATATTATTTACGTTAGGTCAGGAGTTCTGAAGTTTTAGTTTTGTGAAGTATAACAGTATTAAAGTCCCAAACTCATACTTACCAGCTCCGCGACATCATAATTTTTCATCCTTTCTTCCTGATTTTTGTATTTGATTCCATCGGTCATCATTGTCATACAGAAGGGGCAGGCAGTACAAATAATATCGGCGCCTGTTGCAATGGCTTCTTCGGTACGTTCGATAAATATCTCTTTATAGCCTTTTTCGGCCTCCTTGAACATCTGTCCGCCACCGGCACCACAGCAGAGGGCACGGCTTTTATGCCGTTCCATCTCAACCTTAACGGAAGGAATGGCTTTCAGGACATCGCGGGGTGCATCATATTCTCCATTTCCGCGGCCAAGATAGCAGGGATCATGGAACGTGATCTTTTTATCTTTAAATATTCCCGAGTCTATCTTTATCTTTCCCTCATCAATCATCTTTTGCAGAAACTGCGTATGATGCAGAACCTCGTAATTACCTCCAAAGTCGGGATATTCGTTTTTCAGTGTGTTAAAATCGTGAGGGTCGCAGGTTACTATCTTTTTCACCACATAACCGTTCATCACTTCAATATTCATCATTGCCTGCATCTGGAACAGCATTTCGTTTCCTGCCCTTCGTGCCACATCACCGCTATCGGTCTCCTCCGTACCGAGTACGGCATAGTCAACTTTCAAATAAGTCAGTATTTTAACGAATTCGCGGGTTACCTTTTTGTATCTGTCATCAAAAGCACCTGCCGACCCGACCCAAAAAAGATATTCGGGTTTATGACCTTTGGCGAATTCATCGGCCATCAACGGTACTGCTATCTTTATTTTGTTTTCTGACATTTTTTATTTATTTAAAGATTCCAATAAATGTTTAAAATCAACAAACTCATCAGCTAATCTGTGAGCATCAAGCATTTGAAGCAAATCAACCGCATGTATTACTTTGTGATATTTTCCTTTTTTAGTAGGTTTGGTTATCTTTCCTAATAAGTCGGAAGGATTTGGAATATCTTTTGCAGGCCTCTTAGGAATTTTTTTTGAGAGTTTTTCAGAATAATAAGAATCAATAATTTCCGGTTGAGAAAGAAACCATGCTTCCATTTCTTGTATCATATAAAAAACAAATTCTGATTTGGAAGATAAACTATTGTTTTTCAAATCATTATCTTTCATGCCATCATCATCATCAAGGTCTATAAGAAGATTAGGTATTCTCTCGTTTCTGAAATTTAGAAAAGTATTAATAGCCTGATTTTTCCCATCGCCCATTACAATTCTCGGCATTTTATGTTTAAGTTCTTGCCTAAGGAGTTTATGGAAACCCTGCCTTAAAACACCATTTCTTGTATCGGATGTCCCTTCAATAATTAATACTTTTCTTTTTACCATCTGTTACCTCCTATATCACCTTTTCTCCACATTCTACCAAGGTTATATTCATCATACCATTTTTCAAAATCTTCGGTTTTAAATGAATTTACAATTGTTGAATTATCAATCTCCTTTTCAAATACTCTTACATGTTCAATCTCGAATGCATCAAGAATATTCTCCGAATGAGTCGCAATAAGCATAGTTGATTCTTTTGCAGATTCTTTTATCGCTTTGGTTATGTTTAAAGACATGTCGGGGTGCAGCCCAACTTCAGGTTCATCAATGCAAATAAATTTTCCCCTTTCCGGGTTATATAAGATTGACAATAAGCATAAATATCTTAAAGTCCCATCTGATATGTTGGTAACATGTATTGCACTATCTAATTTTGATTCATCAAGCATCAACTCAAAGTTACCGGAACCAAGAAAATGGAAATCAAAACCTTTGAAATTTTCATTTACATCACTTAATAGTTCAACTATTTTGTTATATTCCTTTTTATGACCTATTTTAATTGTATTTAAAATTTGTGGTAAATTACTTCCGTCCGGTAATAGTATTTTACCTGATGTAGCTTTCATCGCTTTTCGAATCGGACTGTTTGGTGTTGTATCAAAATAATCATATACCACTATATCACTTATTGTTTTTCTTAATGCATTTAAAGCTCCATATCTTTCTGAGTCAAAAACTTTCGATAATGTTAATTCTTGTGGGTCAAAATCATCATACTTAATTAAGCTTGTTATTCGCTCAGATGGATTTACTCTTTCAGCCAAGACTCCATGTCCGTTAATAATATCCAAATAAATATAACCGGTAGGGTTTATTATTTTATCACTTATATAGTAATTATTTAGCCCTGGAGATTTTACAATAACAATTTTGTAAATAATATCCTGCCTGAAAAAAGAACCATATTGATTTATTATATTGTGGTCGAATGTAAACTCAATCCCGGTTGAATTATCAAATCCTTCGGATGGTTCTCCTTTAAAAAATAATTCATCAATTCCTCCCCATTTTTCTAATATGAGTTCTTTTAATCCGATTCCTGAAACACCCTCTTTTAATAATCGAATTGCTCTTAGAAAATTAGATTTACCTGAACC
>JANTGS010000200.1 GCA_024762795.1 Flavobacteriaceae bacterium
ATTTTGATGATTTCAGAAATGATTATTCAATGAAAATCAATGATCTTTATTTTGGTATTCAATATCGCTTTAAACTATTTGGCAGTCTTCTTACTCCCGGGATTTATACACATAATTTAAGCTGGTATAATTCTTATACTAAACAGAATATCAAAAAAATATTATTGCTTCCCCGCTTTGATTTTGAACTTGAAACCTTGGGAAAAATAAAATTCAAGTATCAGTTAAAGGTAGATATGCCCGGAGCTTATAAATACAGTTACAATTATGTGATCAATTCGTTTAATACCATGTATAAAGGGAATACAGATCTGTCAAATGAATTATATCATGAACTAAACCTGAACTATAGTTATGCCATATTTGGTTCAAGAATCTACCTTTATTACAACTTGTCTTATATTCATAAATTAACCCCTGTTAAAAATAAGTTTTTTATCGATGAAACCGATACATACTTTTCGCCGGTTAATATCACTCAGGCAGAAAATATTTTTAGTTCCGCTTTTAACTTTTCAAAAGAATGGAGAAAGATCTATATTCGATATTCTCCGGTATATTCCTACAATCGTTATTATGAGTTTGTGGATGATAAACTGGTTTTAAACAAATCAAATATTTTAATCAACAGATATACGCTTGGAACCCATTATCGGAACTATCCCGAATTAGAGATCGGACTGGAACATAACTTTTATAAAAATGAATTGGATAACGGGCAAAATAGTTTGAAATTCAGGGAATTTAATCCTTTTGCAAATTTTGAATACAATTATAAAGGTTTCAGTTTAAAAACCGATTACAAATTAAAGTTGATCAAAGGAGAAGGAAACAGGGATGAACCTTATCATTTTTTAGATGCTTCTTTGATTTACAATAAAGAAGACAAACCTTTCGGTATAGAATTAAGCTGTACAAATATTCTAAATACCGGTTTTATAGAGAGTTATTATCAGTCTTCCTATTTATATTCACACGGTTTTATTTATAAACAGCCAAGAATCTGGATGATCAAACTGCATTATAAATTGTAATTTTCTTTAATATTTTGTATTTTTTTTGATCATATCCTGATAAAGATCTTATGTTTATACAGCCAGTAGGTAATATACCATAACAAGAACCAGGTGATTGAACCCGTAATGATATTGGCAGTGAGATCACCAAACCGGTCGAAAAGACCAAAAGTAAAAGGCTCTATAATATGTTTGATAAATTTACCACCTCCCACATGGGCAAATAAATAGATAAAAAGCGGGTTCATTCCGATGATAATAGCAAATTTTGCCCAGTTACGATATTCTTTCATATCGATGATCCAGTAAAAGAGTGCGAAAGTTAAGAGTGCCCATCCGCCACTAACAAAAACAAAAGAGCTGGTGCTTATTCTTTTTATAATGGGTGTAATCGGGTTAAGGCCGTAACCGAGTATGAGTCCGGTAATTCCACTGGTGATCAGAATTTTTAATATTTGTTTTTTAGGTTTTCCGCTTAAAAGTAGTTTCCCGGTCATTACGCCCCAAATGGTATGCGCAGTGGTAGGTATGGCATTAAAGGATACCCAGTGCCCCCCTGATAATTCTCCGGAGATCAGCATATCGATATAAGCTCCAAAATTATGATCGGGTACAAAAGGCTGGTTAAAACCTGCTACTGGAAAAGTTCTGTAAAGGATCTCAGAAGTAAGGATAAACAACAAACTTACAATGAATTGTAGTTTTATCGATTTGTTTCTAAGCAAAAAAGCGATCAGATAGGTAACAGACAATTGAGCGAGTACATTCTGAAAACGAAAAACGATCCTTCCGGGGTCGATACAATACAAAGCCCATCCTAAAAATAAAAGTATTGCTGAACGTTTGATCGCATGAATCCTAACTTCTTTATCAGAACTGCCTTTTTTCAGCCGGTTCTTTTCTGAAAAAGGGATGGCTACCCCAACGATAAACATAAAGTAAGGTTGCACCAAATCCCAAAAATGAAGTCCGTGCCACGGATGATGATCTAGTTGCTCTCCCAAAAAACTAACGAGGGTTCCTTTAAAATAAGGATCGGTAAAATAATGGAACAGTCCTGCAAATTCGGCAATTAACAAAAACATTGTAAATCCGCGAAAAGCATCTAAAGATATTAAACGGGAACTTTTTACGGTCTCTTTTGATGAAATTTGATTCATGAGCTTTGTTTTGAGCTACTAATTTCAAGAAATTATCGATAAAAAAGGCTTTAAATCGTACTTTTTATTCAATTTTTATTTCTTTTTCAAAATCTTATATACCTTTATCTGTTTTCTGATAGTATCTTAAAATCCAAATGATGAAAAGACTTTTATTCTTCACTGCAATTGTACTTCTGTTATTCGGTTGTAATTCTAAAAAACAAAAGAAAATGAATCCTGAAAAAAAATTAACCCATAAAGAGCAGATGATCCAAAAGATTGCACAGCTTAATGCAGCCGGTTATGATATTCATGATTATCATGCACATTTAAAAGGAGGTTTAATCATGGAAGAATTACTCGAGCATTCTAAAAAAACCGGAATTAAATATGGAGTGGCTTTTAATGCAGGAATAGGATTTCCTATTACAAATGATTCTACATTAATG
>JANTGS010000201.1 GCA_024762795.1 Flavobacteriaceae bacterium
GTTTTACCGTTTTCATGATACACTCCTCATACAAAAATAATACACAAACAGCATCTTTGGCTACCTTTTAAAATATTTTACCATAGCTCCTCCCCCGCGTGAGATACCTGCGCGGCATCCTTTGAGCGCAGCTCAAAGATTCAAGCGGAGAGCCCGGCCTTATTGCTTAACCGTATTCCGGTTAAGCAGTCAGGACACGCCCCTATTTCTCTATTCCAGCAGACTCTGAAGAAAAACGGAGCCTTTTTGTCTCTCTTCCTCATTTGGAAGGTGGTTCTCTGAGTAGAGCAGGAAAACTTTCCCCTGGAAGTTGTCGTCCCTTACGTATATAAGTCCCTGCCTGCGGCAGACATGCTCAATCCAAATTCACAATTTCCAAACGTGTATGTACTGACTCCCAGTTGATTTCATCTATGATAAGCGGGAAATCAGTGTCAAAGTTATTAAGAAAGGCAGGATCGGTACACTGTATACTTTCCAAGAGCTTACCAGGAAAGCTTTTTAACCTGATTATTAGATCTTCGTTACCAAATCCGGCTTTTTTATGTGCAGAGGAAAGAATTTCCTTCCAGTCAAAGGAGTAATAAACACTGATAAGATAAATATCAAAAATATCTTTGGGATTATCTCTACCAATTACAGCAGTAAGCTTGTTACTGAGAATATTCTCTATATTATCTATCAAGTAATTTTTTTCAGTAACTACTACACTTTTGTAATGCTCTGATATGTCATTAACAAAATCAAGCTGCAGCAGTTTATTTACAGTCCTGTAATTTATAAATTTCTGTATACTTTATATCTGCCATTTTAACTCATCAATCTCTAACGGTTTATTGAAAAAGAAAGCTTCGGCTATATTTTTCCTTCTAAAAAGATAATCACGATTAAATTGTTTTATTTCATAATTTTCCATTATTTTTTTTAAAACTCCTTTATTAAATAACTGCAGATCCAGAAGAAGTTTTGTACTGTTGGTTAATATTTTTTCGAAAAGAAATGTTTTGGCACGAAGATCAGAACCGGACAGAAAGTTTTGAATATCTTCTCCGGTGATATTCAGATCCCAAAAACATTCTCTGATTATTCTATTATAATCTGTCATCTTCTTACCTTATTCCATTGCGCGAGGGGGCGAAGTTCTATATCAGCAGACTCTGAAGGAAAACGGAGCCTTTTTGCTTATCTTCCTCGTCCGGAAGGTGGTTCTCTGAGTAGAGCAGGAAAACTTTCCCCTGGAAGTTGTCGTCCCTTACGTATACAAGTCCCTGCCTGCGCAGGCATACTCTACATAATGGATATTACGCCGTTAGTTCTTCTTGTTTATTAAATTCACTATTATTTTTATCATTGTAGCTTTTTCTTCCGGTTTACTTACTGCAATCATCAAAGTTAATGCAACCAATGCATTATCTGCAATTCTTTTCTTACTTTTTCTGGTAAAGAGTAATCCGTTTTTTTCAAGAAAATAGAGAAAAATAAATGCGGCTATCCTCTTATTTCCATCGACAAATGAATGATTTTTTACAATCAAATACAATAGATTTGCAGCTTTTTCCTCTATACTTGGATAAAGATCTTTGCCATCATAAGTTTGGTATATGGTAGAAAGAGAACTTTTAAACGAATCATCTTTTTCTTGTCCAAATAAAGAACTATTAGCGTAAGCCGCTTTCACCAGCTTTATTTGCTTTATAGTTTCTTCGTATGTTAACGGATAAATCTCCTTTTCCGTTATATTCTCTATTTTTAAAGTTTGATGGTCATATTGATCAAGTATTTCGAGGGCATAAGAATAGTCTGAAATTATTTTTAACAGACCTTTACTTTCAATATTTGTTAATTCGTTGTACTTGAAAGTTGTTCCTAATATTTTTATGGTTTCTTTTAATTCGTTAAATTGCTCTACTTGCTTTTCCAATTTCTGTTGATTTATAGCGTAGCCTTTTATTAAATAATCCTTTAATAATTGGGTAGCCCATTTTCTAAATTGCACACCACGTTTTGAATTAACTCTATATCCGACAGAAATAATAGCATCGAGATTGTAGAATTTTATCTGTCTTTTTACTTCTCTATTCCCTTCTTGACGAACTACCGAGTATTTCTCGGTAGTTGAAAATTCTTCTAATTCTCCTGATTTATAGATATTTTTTAAATGCAATCCAATAGTATCGCTATCTTTCTCAAATAATTCAGCCATCTGTTTTTGAGATAACCAAACAGTTTCTTTATCAAGTTTTACCTCTATTAACGTTTTGCCTTTATCTGTTTTGTAAATTTTAATTTCAGATTTTTCCATTTATATACCTTAACAAGACCAGGCCATACGGGCACATTTGTGTCCGGCACACCCAAGAACCCCTAAATCAGCAGACTTTGAAGAAAATTAGAGCCTTTTTGCTTCTCTTCCTCGCCCGGAAGGTAGTTCTCTGAGTAGAGCAGGAAAACTTTCCCTGGGAAGTTATCGTCCTTTACGTATGCAAGCCCCTGCCTGCGGCAGGCATATTCCACGATAAAATCCAGATCGCTGGGTCCTTTCAGGAGAATTCCATCGTATCCTTTGGTTTTTACTTCTACAGTTAAATTCTCTATTATATCCTTG
>JANTGS010000202.1 GCA_024762795.1 Flavobacteriaceae bacterium
CTCAATTATGATGCCTACTCCATTTGTATTAAACGATGCTGTTTTAGTTAAAAAAAGTATAAATTTTGATTAAACAAGCACTTAATTATCTAAGGCTTAAAAAATGCTTATATTTGCTTTGGTAATTATTTTTCGATGAACAAAACTAAAAAGAAGAACACTCTTTTAGACAAGCTTACATTTAAATACAGGTTTGTTGTGATTAATGAAGATTCTTTTGAAGAACGATTTTCATTTAAATTAAACCGGCTGAGTGTTTTTGTAATCGGTGGCCTTTTCTCTGTTTTTCTTATAGGTTTAACCATTCTGATCATTAAATATACTCCCATAAAAGAATATATTCAGGGATATTCTACAACTGAGATCAAAAAAGAAACTACAAAAATGTTGTACAAGATCGATTCTTTAGAACAGATCATTTCTGTAAATAATCTTTATATTCAGAATATTCAAAAAGTTTTTAAGGGAGAGATCAAACCCATGAAATTTGATAAAGATTCGGTAATAGAACAGCTTCGTTTGGAAGATGTCAATATGAATCCCTCTCCTGTAGATTCGGCCTTTAGAGAAGAGGTAGAAAGAGAAGATAAGTTCAGCGTTTTTGAACAAGCCACAAAAAAAACCGATATTGTATTTTCATCGCCTATCAAAGGAACGATCAGCCAGCAATATAACCCTAAAGAGAATCATTTTGCCGTTGATATTGCGGTAGACAAAGGAGCTCCGGTAAAAACCGTAGCCGATGGTACGGTAATTTTTACAGGATATACAGCTGGAACCGGTTATGTAATTATTATTGAGCATATTAACGGGATTATTTCTGTGTATAAACACAACGCATCACTGTATAAAAAACAAGGCGACCTGGTAAAATCGGGTGAAGTTATTGCTACCGCGGGTTCAACAGGTGAATTTTCTACCGGAACCCATCTTCACTTTGAATTGTGGGAAGGAGGTTATGCCGTAGACCCTACCAACTATATCGACTTTGAATAAAGAATTTTATACTCAAAAATAAGCTTAGATGTCGAAATCAATTTTTGCCAAAATATATGCCGGGATAGTTGCCAAAAGAGTATACAGATGGGCCCGGAATCCTGTGAAAATACAGGAAAAAACCTTTCGTGATCTGATCTCAAAAGCTAAAAACACGGCCTTTGGAAAGGACCATCATTTTGATCAGATTAGAAACTACAATGACTTTAAAAAGAAAGTACCTGTTTTTGATTATGAAGATCTATTGCCCTATATCAACCGGATCAAAGATGGAGAAAAAGATGTATTGTGGAAAGGAAAACCCATCTATTTTGCCAAAACCTCGGGAACTACTTCAGGAGCAAAATATATTCCGATCACATCAGAATCTATGCCTTATCACATCAGTGCTGCAAAAGAAGCCCTTTTACTCTATATTTATCATACCGGAAAAGCAGAATTTGTAGATGGTAAAATGATCTTTTTGCAGGGAAGTCCGGTACTGGATGAGATCAAGGGGATAAAAACCGGAAGATTATCGGGAATAGTTGCTCATTTTGTACCAAAATATCTCCAAAAAAATCGGTTACCCAGCTGGAAATCCAACTGTATTGATGATTGGGAAACGAAGGTAAAAGCTATTGTTGAAGAAACCATCAAAGAAGACATGCGCCTGATTAGCGGAATTCCTTCCTGGGTTCAGATGTATTTTGAAAAGATCATCGAAAAGACCGGAAAAAAAGTAGGTGAGGTCTTTCCAAATTTTAATCTGTTTGTTTATGGTGGCGTAAATTATGAACCTTACCGGAAAAATATGGAAAACCTGATAGGGAAAAAAGTAGATTCTATTGAGCTATTTCCTGCTTCAGAAGGTTTTTTTGCCTATCAGGATCAATATCCTAAGAACAGAACCTCGAAACACGGTATGCTTCTGTTGCTCAACAGTGGTATCTTTTATGAATTTATTCCCGCAGAGGAATTTTACAATGAAAATCCAACACGAATCACTATTAAAGATGTAAAGATCGGTATTAATTATGCGATGATCCTGTCTACCAATGCCGGACTTTGGGCCTACAATATCGGTGATACAATTGCATTTACCAGCCTAAAACCTTACCGGGTAATTGTTACCGGCAGAATAAAACACTTTATTTCTGCCTTTGGAGAGCACGTAATTGCCAAGGAAGTTGAAGAATCCCTTAGGAAAGCTGTTGAAAATAAAGATATCAAGATTCAGGAATTTACCGTAGCCCCTCAAATTAATCCTCCCGGAGATGAATTACCCTATCACGAATGGTTTATCGAATTTGAAAAAGAACCCACCGATCTGAAAGCTTTCGCCGAACAGATCGATAGAGAAATGCAAAAGCAAAATATTTATTATTTTGATCTTAGAGATGGGAATATTTTACAAAATCTTAAGATCTCAAAAGTTTCAAAGAACGGATTTAAAAATTATATGAAATCGGTAGGAAAACTGGGGGGACAAAACAAAATACCCCGTTTATCCAACGACCGTAAGATTACAGATCAATTGGAACTCTTAAAATCAGTATAACTCCATATAAAATCTTCGAAAAAAATGAAATTATTATCGGTAAATATTGGTGAAAAAAGAACAGTAGA
>JANTGS010000203.1 GCA_024762795.1 Flavobacteriaceae bacterium
GGGGAATATGCTGAAGTTCTGAGTAAAAAGTCAATAGAATCGACAAGACGAAGGATGGAGATCCTAAAGGATTTTAATTATATTTTAAAAGCGAATCCCTTTGAAAGTTTATATTACTGGGAAGAAGAAACCCGTGATGAAACAGTTAGCGAACATGATTTTATAAGTGCCAGAAATATGGGTGGTGGAAATGCCATTCATTATCAAAACAAAAAAGAAAATATCTACCTCTATCAATTCAGAGATCTAAAAGGGAAATGGCAAAGAGAGTTCGAGCCTTTAGATAGTAAAAAATGGCAAATTACCAATGAGACAGATACAATTTTAGGTTATCCTGTTATCAAAGCGGTTTACATTACAAAACTCGATATAAAATCACCCAATCCTTTGATAAAAATCAATTATAAGGATATCGCCTGGTTTACTCCGGCTATTCCGCTTCCTTTCGGACCTGCCGGTATTGGAGGCTTACCAGGATTGATCTTAAAGTACCATCGGGGAAATAGGGCAATCTATGCCACAAAGATCAAATTTTTAAAGAAGAATATCAGAATCAAAAGACCAGATAAAGGAGCTTTAAGAAGTGTAAAAGAGGCCACTGATGAAAGGATAAAGGATTTAAATAAGATGATAGAAAATTAGGGGTGGTTTTACGCTTATTTTTAATATTGTTCATAATTAATATTTTTGCTGTTACAGCGCAACATCGTTTGTTAAAAGGAACGGTAAAAGATACTTTGGGTGAAAATATGGAATTTGCCAATATCATGGCCAAACCTTCTAATGTCGAATTACACTATGTATTCGGGCTTACTGATAAAAACGGAAAATTTGAATTAAAACTTGCTGAGAATACCGGGTATATGGTAACAATATCTTTTATGGGATATGATAGTTACGAATTTAAAATTGACAGTTTACAGCATAATATCACTAAAAAAATTCGATTAAAAACCAGCAACCAGTTTCTGGATGAAGTGGTAATAGAATCAACCACTCCCATGAAAATCACTAAGGATTCAATTGTTTACGATGTAAAGCATTTTGTTAGCGGAAAGGAGTTTAAATTAAAATCGGTTTTAAAGAAACTACCGGGAATCAGTGTAGACAGGAATGGTCAAATCTCTGTAATGGGTAAAAAAGTAAGTCAGGTTTTTGTTGAGGATAAACCTTTTTTCGGAGGGAATTCAGAACTGGCCGTAGAGAATCTTCCTGCCAATGTTATAGAGAAGATAAAAGTAATCAATGATTACAATCAGGTGAGTTTTATGAAAGGTTTGAATGAGGAGCAAAATATGATTATTAATATAAAACTGAAAGAAGGTAAAAAACACTTTGTTTTTGGCGATCTGGAGGCGGGTGTAAATATTGAAAAGAATTACCTCGGTAAAACCAACCTTTTTTATTACAGTCCGAAAACCAATTTGAGTTACATTGGAAATATCAATGATATTGGTGAGAAATCTTTAACCACGTTGGATGTGTCGCGTTTTGAAGGAGGCAGGATAAATAATGATAATTCCGGAGTGAATAAAAATACGGTAAGTCCGTTACGGGGTTTTCTAATGGATGAGGATTATACAAACAGAAAGGTTCTTTTTAACGCGATGCAATGGCAACAGGATATGGGAGATCAATGGTCATTCAGAGTTTTTGGTGTTTCAGCAAAAAGAGAAACCGATTATCAGAGTACAAAATACAACTCGTATCTTTCCGATAATACAGTTGACGAAGTAATTGATAAAAATAATTTTACCTCTGAATTTCAGAATTTCGGGAAACTGACATTGACCTATAAACCTACCGCAAAGCAATATTTTGACTATTCTCTTTTGGTAGATAAAAGTCTGTCAGATCAGTCTCAAATAACCCATGCAGTTTCACCTGTTAAAAGTAATGAGGTAGATTTTATACTGAACAGAGAAGGTACTTCGGTAACCCAGGATTTGAACTGGTACAGAAAGTTTAACAAAAAGAATATTGTTAAGTTAACCACAAATTTTGGTTATAAAACAAGAACTCCAAAGAATAAGTGGTTATCGGAAAATCCTATCTTAGAAACCCTATTACCCTTAGAGGATGATGATATTTATGAGGTTAATCAGGTAATCGATGCAAAACAAACCTATCTTGATTTTCTTCTTAAATATTACTATAAATTAAATTCAAAACATCATATTTACTTTTCTCTTGGGGGCGATTTAAGTAAGGAATCCTTTAGAAATAATGTCAATCAGATCCTGGAAAATAACATCATCGATTTTGATGATTTCAGAAATGATTATTCAATGAAAATCAATGATCTTTATTTTGGTATTCAATATCGCTTTAAACTCTTTGGCAGTCTTCTTACCCCCGGTATTTATGCACATAATTTAAGCTGGTATAATTCTTATACAAAACAGAATACGAAGAAAATATTATTGCTTCCCCGATTTGATTTTGAACTTGAAACCAAGGGGAAAATAAAATTCAAGTATCAGTTAAAGGCAGATATGTCCGGAGCTTATAAATACAGTTACAATTATGTGATCAATTCGTTTAATACCATGTATAAAGGGAATAAAGATCTGTCAAATGAATTATATCATGAACTAAACCTG
>JANTGS010000204.1 GCA_024762795.1 Flavobacteriaceae bacterium
CCAAATCACTTGCCAAAATAAAAACGAAAGTATAAAAATAATATATCGTAACAAATGACAAGTTCCCGATGTGACAAGAAAAGAATGCGCTCCATGCGAAATGACAGTTATGGTAGTTTGTTCTGAGTGAAATCAAAAAGAAGCAATTATCTAATATTGCTGAAGGAAGGGGAAATTACATCTTTAGTATCAAAGTACTTTTCGTTGAGAGCTTATCAAACTTGATTTTAGAAGTTATTTTTTTGATATTTCAAAACACGGAAAATACAGAATAGTAAATTTCAGGAGCTTATGGAAATATCAAATAATCTTATATTAGGCGATTGCGGCGAGGAACTTAAAAATATTGATGATAATTCAATTGATTTGATTTTTACGTCTCCTCCATATGCAGATGCCCGGAAAAAAACTTATGGCGGAATTCAGCCGGATAAATATGTTGAATGGTTTTTACCAAAATCAAAAGAAATGCTGCGGGTTTTAAAACCTACGGGTACCTTTGTTCTCAATATTAAAGAACGTGTTTCAAATGGTGAACGGCATACTTATGTTCTTGAACTGATCTTAAAAATGCGCGAGCAGGGGTGGCTTTGGACCGAAGAGTTTATCTGGCATAAAAAAAATTCATATCCCGGTAAATGGCCGAACCGTTTTAGAGATTCATGGGAGAGGCTGCTGCAGTTTAATAAAGAAAAGAAATTCAATATGTACCAGGAAGAAGTAATGGTACCGATGGGAGACTGGGCCAAAAACAGACTGCGCAATTTAAGTAAAACGGACCAAACCAGGGATGAATCCAGAGTGCAGAGCGGGTTTGGGAAAAATATTTCCAACTGGTTAAATCGCGATATGGCCTATCCAACAAATGTAATCCATATGGCTACAGAATGCGGAAACAGAAATCATAGCGCTGTTTTCCCGGAAGCTTTGCCCGAATGGTTTATAAAGCTATTTACAAAAGAAGAAGATTATGTGCTGGATCCGTTTATGGGCTCCGGTACCACAATAAAAGTAGCACAACGAATGCGCCGAAATTCTATTGGGATTGAAATAGATGAATCATATTTTGATATGGTTTACAAACAAACAGCGCCCGCCGAATTGTTTTTACTAGATAAAGGAAAACAATATGCAACCTCTCAACATCGCTGATGTAAAAGTTTATGTTGAAAATAATATCGGTACATTTCACTCAAAACGCCTTAAAAGTATTGAAAACCTGAAATTATCTAAAATTTTAAAACGAAAAAATCCTTATCTTTTTAAAGCAAAAAATATTCTTACCGCACAAGATTTAGTACAAACCTTGGTTGATGCACATTTATCCTCACAGGAAGAAACTATATTCGGTGATTTTCTTGAAGGCTTAGCCATTCATATAAACAATAAGGTCTACGGAGGAGTAAAATCTTCAGCGGAAGGAGTCGATCTGGAATTTAATAATGAAGGCATCCGTTATATTGTTTCGATTAAATCCGGGCCTAATTGGGGTAACAGCAGCCAGATTAACAAAATGAGGGATAGTTTTAAAAAAGCAATTCGTGTTTTACGCACAGGGAATGCACAGCTTCATATTATTCCGGTAAACGGGTGTTGTTATGGACGGGACAATCATCCGGACAAAGGAGATTTTTTTAAATATTGCGGCCAGAAGTTTTGGGAATTTATTTCCGGAAATCCGGACCTATATATCGAAATAATCAAACCACTTGGCTATAAAGCAAAACAAAAAAATGATGAGTTTTTGAAAATCTATTCAAAAATAATCAATAAATTTACGTTGGAATTTAATCTGGATTTTTGTGATGATGGCATTATCAGCTGGCAAAAATTATTGAAGTTTAATTCGTCTGATTTAAATAAATCAAGGAGTGAAAAAGTTTCATAAAATAAATTTTTTACCAAATACGTTTATATAATAAAAACAGAGTTTTGGGATTTTATACCCTTCTGCATCGGAATACCAATCTTCCCTAAGTTGAAAAACAAAGCCTGCTGAGCCTTCAAGCTGCGATATTAATCACAACGGTTAAACTGTATTTTTTGTAATAAATCAAATCCAACGAAATCCCAGTCTGACTCAATAGTTTTAATTATTCGGAGGTCGTGATGCCGTCGTTTTTTTCATCAAAAAGATACGTATTTCTTTTCTTATTAATATTTCCCTTTACTACTTTCAGCCAAAACATTGTTTTAGAAAATACAAACGTGGAAAAATTAAAAGAAATGGCAAAAACTTTTCAGCAAAAATATGAACGGCAAAAAGCCGAGGCGCTTGCCAAAGCACAGCAGGAAGGTTGGCAGGTCCATATAAAGCTGGAAAATGGCGGAGGCATGGAGTTAATGAGTTTAGACGCCCATGGCAATCCGGTTTATTATATTACCGATAATCTGAATGCAGCCAAAACACTTTCCACTAATAATGTCTGGCCCGGCGGCTCGGCCGGGTTAAATCTGGATGGCTCGGGGATGATTGCCGGCGAATGGGACGAAGGCGGTATTCTTGCCACACATCAGGAACTCACAGGCAGAATAAACCAGGTCGATTCGCCTTCCACCAACAGCGACCATTCCACCCATGTG
>JANTGS010000205.1 GCA_024762795.1 Flavobacteriaceae bacterium
TAGATTGAGCAGTAATATTTTGAGAAAATATAAAACTTAATAAGACCACGAAAAAAGATGACAATACTAAAGACAATTTTGGTGTTTTTATCCTTCTCTTCTTTTCAGATTCTACAAATTTGTATAAAACCGGCAGTACAATTAAGGTCAATAATGTAGAAGTTAGCATTCCACCAATGACTACTGTCGCTAATGGCCTTTGAACTTCTGCACCTGCAGATGTGGATATTGCCATAGGCAAAAAACCAAGAATATCGGTAGAAGCAGTTAGTAAAATAGGGCGAATTCTTCTGATAGAACCTTTTTTGATTATATCGTTGATATGGAATTTACCTTCTCTTTTCATCTCATTAAATCCACTTATCAAGACCAGTCCATTCAGGACCGCCACTCCGAATAGTACTATGAAACCTACTCCTGCTGATATACTGAATGGCATATCTCTGAAATATAAAGCAAAAATTCCACCAACTGCAGCAAATGGAATTGCCACATATATCATAAGTGTCTGTTTCAGGGATTTCACTGCAAAAAATACCAATATAAATATTAAAGCAAGAGCGAGGGGAACTACAAAGGTCAATCGTTTGGATGCCCTTTCCAGGTTTTCAAAAGCACCTCCGAATCTCAGGTAATATCCTGCCGGAAGTTCCAGTTTTTTATCAAGCTTGTCTTGGATTTCTCCTACCAGTGACTTAATATCTCTTCCTTCGACATTAATTCCTACATAAGTACGCCTATTGGTATTATCCCGGCTGATCTGCATTAGTCCCGGCTTATAGCTTATTTCAGCTACTTCTTTTAACGGAACCTGATTGCCGTCAGGTAAGTTTACGAAAAGATTTCGAATGTCGTCAATATTGGAACGATTTTCTTCCGATAGACGTACTACAAGGTCAAACATTCTTTCGCCTTCATATATACTTCCTGCAACATTTCCGCTAAAAGCCGTTTCAACAATTGCATTTAGATCTTTAATATTCAAGTCATATCGTCCCAGCTTATTGCGATCGTAATTGATAGTGATCTGTGGTAAACCGCTTGTAGCTTCTGCTTTGACTCCTGCTACACCTGAAATTCCGGAAACCAGACCGGCTATTTCCTGTGCTTTTGTCGATAAAACATTTAGATCATCACCATAAAGCTTAATAGCTATATCTTCCCTTACTCCTGTCAGCAATTCATTAAAGCGCATTTCAATCGGTTGGGTAAATTCAAAATTAATTCCCGGCAAAACACTGACTTTTTCTTTTACTTTATTGATAAGTTCTTCTTTTGAAGAGGCTTTTGTCCATTGTTCTATTGGTTTTAGTATTACAAAAATATCCGCTATATCCATCGGCATTGGATCCATTGGAAGATCAGCAACCCCTATACGGCTTTGAATACTTTCAACTTCATCAGGAAAATTTTCCATTACGATTTTTTCCAGACGCATAGAAGTTTTTGTAACTTCGCTAAGAGAAGTTCCCGGTTTTAAAAGTGCTTGAAATGCAAAATCTCCTTCATCGAGTTTAGGGATAAATTCAGCACCCATACGGGTAAATAAATATCCTCCGGATACGAGCAATAATACTGCAATCGAAACAACAAAAACTCCTCTTTTTAGAGACCAACCTATTATAGGAGAATAAAAATTTTCCAGACTTTTTATTATTTTTTCTCCAATAGTCTTTTTATCTGTTTTGGGTGGTTTGATAAATAATGCCGCCATCATAGGAATATAGGTGAGACATAACAAGACCACTCCTATTATTGCAAAACCAAAAGTCATAGCCATCGGAATAAACATTTTCCCTTCGATACCTTGTAGAGCCAATACAGGAATAAAAACAATAAGGATGATCAATTGTCCGAAAAATGCAGAATTCATCATTTTGCTGGTGGATTTATATGCTATTTCATCCCGTTTTGCCTGATTGGGTTTTGTTCCGATAAAGTTTTTCCCATGCAGATAAAAGATCATACTTTCAACAATGATAACAGCTCCATCTACCAAAATACCAAAATCAAGTGCTCCCAGACTCATCAGATTTGCCCAAACTCCAAATATCTTCATCATTATAAAGGCAAACAATAATGCCAAAGGGATGGTAGAAGCTACTATCAATCCTCCTCTTAAGTTACCTAAAAACAGAACCAAAATAAATATTACTATCAATGCACCGAGCATCAAATTTTCCGCAACTGTTGAAGTGGTACTTTTTATCAGTTTGCTACGATCAAGAAAAGGCTTTATTTCAAGACCTTCTGGCAATGATTTTTGAATGAGTTGTACTCTTTCTTTTACGGATTTAATCACATCATTTGAATTTTCTCCTTTCAGCATCATTACTATTCCTCCTACAGCTTCACCTTTGCCATCTTTTGTAAATGCTCCGTATCTGACAAAACTTCCATATTTTACATCAGCAACATCTCTAATGAAAATAGGTTGGTCATTTTTATTTTTCACCAAAGTGTTTTTGACATCATCCAAAGATCTCATCAATCCCTCACCTCTGATGAAATTAGCCTTATGATTTTTTTCGATATATGCTCCACCCGTATTTTGATTAT
>JANTGS010000206.1 GCA_024762795.1 Flavobacteriaceae bacterium
TGATCTCTACCAGTTCGTAAGGAATTACTGCATCAGAATTTACCGGTGCCATGGCCCCCGTCATCACTTCAATACAGTTTTCAGGATCTTTTAAGGTAAGCTGCTCACTTCCGGCCGCCTGAACTCCTTCGATTTTAAAGGCTCTTTTTCCGCTGTTAAAAGCATCGGTTGTAATGGCAATTCCATCCATACTTGCCCTGTGAAACGGAGGAAAATCCCGGTCGGCAAAAATATCTTCTTTTAAAACCCTACACAGGCTGTCTTTAAAACTAATTTCTTCAATACCTAGATCTTCGGTATGATCTAAGATGATCTCAAGTGCTTTTTCAGTTGTTATCATTGATAAATATTTATATTTTTAAGATTCAAAACGAGAATCATATATTTTATTATTTATGGGTTATCACTCCAAAATTCAACACTCATCATTCAAAACCCATCATTCAAAACTCATCATTCAAAACCCATCACTCATTTACCCCCCGATAGTTGACATACTTTCTGAGACATTGTCTCTTCTGTTGGCTTCAGCTACAAATCCATTTTTAGGTTTTTTATGCACCGTATTGATAAAAAGTTGTGCAATCTCTTTGTCACTTGCTCCATTACGCATAAAATCACGAATGTTAAAAACCCCATCGTCAAACAAACAATTTTTAAACATTCCCGTTGCAGTGATCCTGATACGATTGCAGTCGTTACAAATGGTACGGGTAAAGGCCGGAATGATGCCAAAAGAGCCTTTATAAGCTTCGAGAGTATAATTTTGAGAAGTAGAGGATCTTTTACTTTTTAGCGGGATGATGTTATTGTAATTCTTTTCGATCTCATGGTAGATCTTTTTCATATTCCAGATCTCATCATCGGTTTTTTGACCCACACCGTTAAACGGCATTTCTTCAATAAATCTAACTGACAGATCCTTATCTTTTGTTAGTTCTATAAAGTCTACAATCTCATCAGTATTAAGCCCCGGAATTACAACCACATTCAGTTTTATTTGTAGAGAACTTTCCAGCAATTTATCCAGTGTCTCCATGGTTTCGGTAAAAACATTACGGCGGGTAATTGTTTTAAAACGATCGGCTTGAAGCGTATCTAGACTTAAATTTATCGCCTTGATGTTAAGCTCTTCAAGTTTTGGAATATGTTTAGCGATCAGGGCCCCATTGGTGGTTATATTGATTTGATCGAGCTTATCGTTAAAGGAAAGCGTTTCAAGAAATTTGATAAAATCCTTTCTTACAAAAGGTTCACCTCCTGTAAGGCGGACTTTATTTACGCCCAGTTCGCTTAGAATTCGTGTAATACGATACATTTCCTTATACGTAAGCAATTCTTTCCTGTCAACTATATCAATACCATGAGCCGGCATACAGTATTGGCAACGCAGATTACAACGATCGGTTATTGCCAAACGCAAATAGGTAATCTCTCTGCCAAATTTATCGGTTAAATGCATTTTGTTTAGAAATGTTTTAAGCCTGCAAATTTACGAAATAAAAAGTCAACAGAGTTTTAATAAGTGGGAACAAATGTTAAAAAGAAAAATAAATTATGAAGTTTTAATAATCTAAAACCTCGATCTTATTACGATATAATTTGATCTTCCCCTCTCTTTCCAATTGTTTTAAAAGTCGGGAAATAACCACTCTTGAAGTATTCAGATCGATAGCAATTTCCTGGTGTGTGGTATGCAGGGAGGTACTCCTCATAATTTTAACCTTATCTGTAAGATATTTGTATAAACGCTTATCCATTTTCATAAAAGCAAGTGTATCAATAGCTTCCAGCATTTCGTTCAGGCGAATATTATAACTTTCTATAACAAAATTGCGCCATGATTTGTATTTTACCATCCAGTTTTCCATTTTTTCAAGTGGAATAAAGATCACTTCTGAATCCTTTTCAGCTACACCACGGATCTTACCTTTTCCCATATGGAAAGCACTGCCAAAAGTAATGGTACAGGTATCGCCCCTTTCTAAAAAGTACAGAACAATTTCATCGCCGTTATTATCTTCTCTGCTGATCTTAATGGCTCCGGTAAGTAAAAGGGGTATTCGGTTAAAATTATCGTTGATATCCATTAAAAGGTCGTTTTCACGAATTCTTTTATAGGTTCCAACTTTACTTATTTCTTCTATCAGTTCTTCTTCAAAAACAACTTTATAATATTCATCAAGTTTTTCTCTTATCATGATTTTTTAATTAGTATAGTGTTTTACAATATAAAAAAAATTAGATTTTTTCTGTCACATAATCTAGAATTATTTTTGTTGCCCCGGTATTTTTTAAAATATAGGCCTTTGAGATCTTACCTTTTTCTTTTCTATAATCCGGACCGGTATACAATGTCTTCAACGATTTGTTAAAAGATGACTGATCGTTAACAACTTTACATCCGCCCAGTTCAACCAGGTCCACAGCTTCTTTAAAATTACTGTAAACAGGTCCGATAACAACCGGAAGTCCGAAAGTTGCGGGCTCCAAAACGTTATGTACCCCCTCTTTATCAAACCCACCGCCTATATAAGCTGCATCAGCATAACTGA
>JANTGS010000207.1 GCA_024762795.1 Flavobacteriaceae bacterium
TCACCATTAAACTCCCTGTTTTTATTTAAAACATATTCACAGATATCCCTGGCAGAAAGAGATTGCTCTTTTATTTCAACAATAGTATTCCTTAATCTTTCTTTTCCGAAAAGTTCATCATTCTTATTTCTGGCTTCGGTAACCCCATCTGTGTACAGTATAAGTGCTTCCCCGGTTTCAATAGAAAATGTGTCGGATGTATAATTCTGATTTTCAACCAGGCCTGCCGGTGGGCCGTGTTGATTACGGATCTCCGTTACCGTTTGATCATTTTTAATCAGAAACGGGAAATTATGTCCGGCATTGCAAAAATCGACACTACCGGTGTGAACATCAAAGATCCCACAAAACAGTGTAACGAATATAGCTTCCGGATTATTCGCAAACAGGTTCATATTAATCTTGCTTACCAGCTCGGCAGAGGTTTGCTGGTATTTTCCTTCACTTCTGAAATAGGCTCTGGTCATTCCCATAAAAACAGAAGAGGGAATTCCTTTTCCGGTAACATCTCCAATAATAAAATAAATATACCTATTATCCTTTAAAAAATAATCATAAAAATCCCCGCCAATTTGTTTGGCAGATTTTAATTTACCATATATATCAATATCCGTTTTTTCAAGGCCTTTGGGATTGGATTGGGGTAATATATTTTTCTGGATTTTAGCTGCAACAAGAATCTCCGATTCAATTTTGTTTATTTCTGAAGTACTTTTATCAAGTAAAATTATATGTTTTCGAAGATTATCCTTCATTGACCTGAATGCAAGACTTAAATTACCAATTTCATCAAGTCTTTTGGGTTCCGGGATGCTTACATCAAAATCACCCCCACCTACTTTCCGTGCGGAATCTGTTAATTCCTTAAGTGGTGCGAGGTTCCTTTTTATTATATAGTAAATACTGATTACCAATAAAATAAAACTGATAAGCCCGATTCCTACCCAGATAAATGTAAACCGGTATAAACCTTTAAGAGCTTCATCCCTGGGAATTAATATCAAAACTGTACCATCCAGCACATTCAGGGGTCGGTAAATCAGAATAGCTTTATTCTTATAAATGTAACTTTCTTCTATTTCAACCATGCCACCCTTACGTTGCTTAATATTCTTCAGTATTTCTTCAACCCTGCTTTTATCCATCTTCAATTCCTCCCCCTCGGCCAAATCCTCAATGCTTTGATTCATGTTGAGTTCAATATGTAATGGCCGGGTTAAAAGAATCCCCTCATTTGAAATTAAAAATGCAAAACCCGTTTCATAGACTTTAATTGCAGAAAGCAAGCTATCCAGCCTGCTCAACCGGATATCTGCGGTTAATGCTCCTATGGTTTTATTATCCCTTTTTATCGGGGAAAGGAATGACATTATCTTTTCTTTCCCGTCAACCGGATCAAAATGAGGTTCAGACCAGGTTGCTTTTTCCAAATTGACAGGCATGGGAAATACCTTTTTAAAGTATTCCCTATCATGAGAAATCAGGATTGTATCATGTATTCCTGAATAATAAACAAATAAAAAATAAGGTGTTCCATCTTCCCTTTTTGCATCAATAACAAATGCAGATCCTGAGATCCTCTTGTACTCATTTACAAAAGTTTTCAACAAAGGTTGAATATCTTCAAAACCAAGGGAAGTTTCTGCTTCAAGAACTGATTTTAATTGCGCTGTAACATGCTCCAGTTTTGAGACTTCCATCTCTATTTTGTCAAAAACCTTTCCCTGGGTTATTTCAGCAGTTAGAATAGCTGAATTTAAATATACTTTTGATGAAACTATATAGTTCATGATCATCATAATGACAAAAATTATAAAGGCACCTGTAAGTATATAAGCCGTTAACCGGAATGCAATTGATCTTGATTTTTTCTTCATTTTCAGGAGCAAATTATAAACTATTTTTTCAACAACCATTATGCTGGATTTATACAGGAATCAAGCGGAAAGCAAGTTATGGATAATAATTGAGTTTTAAAAAATTGTTAATAAAAAATAATAAGTTGTTTTCAATAGCATTTAAAAAATTTGTTAATTTAATCTTTCTAAACCTTACTTTTATAATTGATTTTAAAGCTGTGATATTTAATCAACAAGAGCATGACTGGTCTGGGAAAACCATCCTGGTTGTTGAAGATGATGAAGCAAATTATCTTTATTTTAAGTCTTTGCTCAAAAAAACAGGGTCAAGACTGGTATGGAAAAAAAACGGGCATGAGGCTTTAAAAACCATCCGTGAAAATACAGAAGTTGATCTGATTCTTATGGATGTCCTAATTCCTTTTATAAATGGAATTGATGTTACCCGCGAAATAAGAAGACAAAAAAATACTACTCCCATAATCATTATTACAGCATATACCTCTAAAGAAATAAAACAGAACAGTTATATGGCAGGCTGTAATGAGTTTCTCACAAAACCGGTACTTCCCAATGAGCTGCTGAAAATCATCTCGAAATATTTTTACCAATCACAGGGAGCTTTTGTTTCAGAAGAAAGTATTATCTAAACCCTTATTTCTTATTCTTT
>JANTGS010000208.1 GCA_024762795.1 Flavobacteriaceae bacterium
ATTCATCCGATTAAAAAAGTAAGCTAAAGTTTCTTAAAAGTCCCATTACCCTTTAATTGCATAGGCTTTGAGACGTGTTTAATGGTTTTATCGGACAACAATAATATCATATAATAAAAAAGGATTTTTGGATACAAAAAGAATGTTAACTGTATAATCTTCTTAAATTGAGAATATTACACGGAGTTTTTCTTTGAAAGAAGAAAATAATTTATTAACTTTGTCAGTTCCCGGACATTTTAAAAATCAACCAAAATCAACCAACCATGTATGTTAATCTACTCAGCTTTAAGATCAACGAAAAAGAAGGCATCAGCAGCAACGAATTGAGTATGATCGAGAATTATACTTCTGTTCTTCCTCAGGGGCTCGATCGTTTTCATGTATTTAAAGACAAGAAAAAAGAGAATAAGTTTTACCTGATAGAATACTGGAGTTCAATGGAAGCAAAAGAAAAGATGGAAACATCAGACAATTTTACAACCCTGAGTCGAATTCATAAAATTGCAAAAAAGAGACATTCTAAAAAGATAGAATGCGATGTGATCATCTGAGGTAATCATTATTTAAGGATTATTTTTTAAGTTGATTATTGCCTAATTCTTTATAGAATTACTGAAATTAAAATTTCATGTCAATATCGTTATGTAACATTTGTCATGATTTTTTTTAGTTGTATACTTTACATTTGTGGGAACATTAAAAAAATAAAATTATGTATGTACATATCGTATCTTTCCAGGTAAGAAAAGGCGAAGAGATTACTTTTGTTGAATTACAAAAATTTGAAGAGAATATTGAAGCTAAACCTGCAGGATTAGACCATTATCATATCTATAAAGACCGAAATAATGTAGGGCAGTACTACCTGATCGAATATTGGAATACCAAGGAGGACAGGGAAAATCTGGAAAAAACAGAAGGATATAAAAAATTCCACGAGCTGAGAAAACTCGCTCTTGAAACCAAATGTGAAACCATAGAATGTGATATGGAGGTTTAAGAAAATTTAATAAAGGGGATGAAAAGGTTATCAGCGAAGGCTGATAACCTTTTCTTTTGGTATCAAAAGCAGAAATATAAATATGCTAAAATCTTGTAAGGATTTAATTGAAGATATTGAATTGATATTGCTGTTTTGAAAGAAAGAATCGTCATTATCACTGCATCACCGTATCACCGTATCATCGTATCACAGCACCACATCACCGAATCACCGAATCATCGCATCACCGTATCACTGTATCACAGCACCACATCACCGAATCACCGAATCATCGCATCACCGTATCACCGTATCACAGCACCACAGCACCGAATCACCGAATCACTGCATCACCGCATCACTGTATCACCGTATCACCGTATCACCGCATCACTGTATCACCGTATCACAGCACCACCAATTTACCCAATCCGGTCTTTGTTTTGTGAAACAAAAGATTTCCAGCTGCCATAATTTTTCCCGGTTGATATTTTTCCTCTGTTATAAAAATGACAAACAGCTGCAGCCAGTCCATCGGTGGCATCCAGATTTTTCGGCATTACTTTGATCGACAACATGCTTTGTAACATTTTAGCAACTTGTTCCTTACTGGCGTTTCCGTTGCCCGTAATGGCCATTTTGATCTTTTTAGGCGAATATTCAGTAATAGGTACTTCACGGACCAGTCCTGCTGCCATGGCAACCCCTTGTGCTCTTCCCAGTTTCAGCATAGACTGCACATTCTTACCAAAAAAAGGAGCTTCAATGGCAATTTCATCCGGATGATAAGTATCGATAAGATGAATAGTGCGATCGAAAATGAGTTTTAGTTTCAGATAATGATCATCGTATTTTTTAAGCATCAGTTCATCCATCTGCATCAGTTCCATCCGGTTATCTAATACACTTATCAATCCAAAACCCATGATGGTTGTTCCCGGATCTATCCCTAAAATAATGCTTTCACTGGCCAAAATGCTCAATATTTATTTGAAAGTCTTCAGCTTCCTGAATTAATTTTGTTTCTTTGCGTAAATGTACAATATCTCAAAAAAATACAGGTCGGTTTTTTTATTTATTGCCAAACTGGCAATTGTTACTGCTGCATTTTACATCATCTCAAACAAAATCGTTCAAAATAGTGATTTGTTTGATGCTTTCCACCGGCATTTTTTAAACAATTCTTTTTCTGAATTTATCCTCACAGGTATTGCGATTCTTTTGTTTTCTGCAATCAATTGGTTTTTAGAGGTTAGGAAATGGAAAAATTTAGTTTCAAGTATCAGAGAGATCTCTTTTTTAGAGGCTTTTAAACAAAGTACCTCTTCATTAACCGCTTCGTTGATCACGCCAAACCGGATTGGGGAATACGGCGCCAAAGCCATTTATTATCCCCGTTCTGAACAGAAAAAAATTATGGCTTTAAACCTGCTGGGAAATAGTTCTCAAATGCTGACTACGGTTATTTTTGGTCTTTCCGGATTGTTTTTTTTGGGTAATGTCATCGGAATTCACTTGCAGATGACAA